>DASYLG010000001.1:0-1875 GCA_036009685.1 Iamia sp.
CAGGCGGCCTCGGCCGAGCCGGGGCCGGGCGAGCAGGCCGAGGACCGATCGGTCGCCGCCGTCGACGGGCCGGCCGCTCCCGATCTGCCCGCCGAGGTCACCTCGGCGGACGGCCGCACCATCCGCATCGACGACGTCAGCCGGATCGTCTCCCTCTGGGGCAACATCACCGAGACCGTGTTCGCCCTCGGACTGGGCGACAACGTGGTCGGCCGGGACGTGGCCTCGACCTTCACCGAGGCCGAGGACGTGCCCGTCGTGACCCGGGCCCACGACGTCTCGCCCGAGGCCGTGCTGTCGTTGCGGCCGACGGTCGTGCTGGTCGACCCGACCATCGGCCCGCCCGAGGCCATCGACCAGATCCGCGGCGCGGGCGTCCCGGTCGTGGTGGTCGACGAGGTCACCACCATCGCCGGCATCGGCGCTCGCATCGAGCAGATCGCCACCGCCCTCGGCGTGCCCGAGCAGGGCGAGCACCTCGCCGCCGAGGCCGTGGCCGAGATCGAGGAGGTGTCGGCCACCGCTCCCGACGAGGGCGACCCGCCCCGCATCGCCTTCCTCTACATGCGGGGCCAGGCCGGCGTGTACCTGATCGCCGGGCCCGGCTCGGGGGCCGACGAGATGATCGAGGCCGTCGGCGGCGAGGACGCCGGCACCGCCATCGGCCTCGACCGGCCCTTCACCCCGATCACCAGCGAGGCGCTCACCGAGGCCGCCCCCGACGTGATCCTGATGACGACGACCGGACTCGAGTCCGTCGGCGGCATCGACGGCCTGGTCGAGATCCCCGGCATCGGCCAGACGCCGGCCGGGCGCGACCGCCGCATCGTCACCGTCGAGGACGGCCTGCTCTACAGCTTCGGCGGCCGGACGGCCCGGGCCCTCGAGCTGATGATCGACCAGATCTACACCCCCGCATGAGGAGACCGATGGCCCGCATCCCCACCCCTCGCCGTCTTCTCGCCGCCGGCGCCGCCCTCGTCGTGGCCGGCTCGGTCGCGGTCGCGGCGCCGACGGTCGTGGCCGCGGTCGGGACCGGTACGGGGACGGGGACGGGGGCGTCGGGCCAGACCCTGACGGTCACGCCGGTCGACGATCTCGACCCGGCCGGCGACACGGTGACGGTGACGGGGGCCGGGTTCGACGCCGACGCCGGGTTCGCCACCGCCACCGAGGGTCTCTACGTCGCCTTCTGCGTCGACACGGGCGCGGCCGTGGCCCCCAGCCCGTGCGTCGGCGGCGTCGACATCGCCGGGACGACGGGCTCGTCCCGCTGGGTCACCAACAACCCGTTCCCGGGCACCCCGTCGGTGGCCATCGGCGCCGACGGCTCGTTCACCACCACCATCACCGTCCAGCAGGCCGACGAGTTCGTCGACTGCGCCGCCCTGCCCGCCGGCCAGGAGTGCAAGGTCGTGGTGCGGATGGACCACCGCGCCGCCGGCGACCGCACCCAGGACGTCAAGGTGCCGGTGACCTTCGGTGCCGGCGAGCCCGAGCCCGCCACCGCTGCCATCACCGTCGACCCGGCCACGAACCTCGACCCCGACGGTGGCGACGTCACCGTGACCGGCACCGGCTTCCCGACCACCGCCCCGGGCCTCTACGTCGTGTACGGACCGGCGCCCGAGAACACCACCGACGCCACCATGTACGGCGCCCAGGCCTTCGTGCCCTCGTCGGCCATCGAGTCCGACGGCAGCTTCACCACGACCGTCAGCGGGGTGGCGGCGGCGTACACCGGCGTCGACGGCCATGACTACGACTTCGCCGGCGGTGGCGGCGTCGTCTCCACCCTGCGGGCCCAGGGTACGCCCGACCCCGCCGGCGCCTGGGCGACGAGCGTGCCGGTGACCTTCGCCGGCGCCGCCGTCC
>DASYLG010000002.1:0-5082 GCA_036009685.1 Iamia sp.
TGAACCCTGGCTCGAGGACTACAACACTCGACGCCGCCACAGCGCCCTCGGAGGCCTCCCACCCATCAGCCGACTGTCACCAACGTGACGGCCGAGTACATCTAGACCTCGAGCATGAGGGTGGTGGGGCCATCGTTGGTCAGCTCGACCTGCATGTGGGTGCGGAAGCGGCCGGTGGCGACGGTGGCACCGAGGTCGCGCAGGGCAGCGACCACCGCGTCGACCAGGGGCTCGGCCTGCTCGGGGCGGGCGGCGGCGATCCACGACGGGCGCCGGCCCCGCTCGGTCGACCCGTAGAGGGTGAACTGGCTGACGACGAGCACCTCCCCGCCCACCTCGGGGAGGGCCCGGTTCATGGCCCCGGCCTCGTCCTCGAAGATCCGCAGGTGCCAGATCTTCTCGGCCAGGCGCCGGGCCCGGTCGGGCGTGTCGTCGTGCGTGACGCCGACCAGGGCGCACAACCCGGCCCCGATGGCACCGACCTCCTCGTCGTCGACCAGCACCCGGGCCCGGCTCACCCGCTGCACCAACGCCCTCATTGGTGCACCATCCGACCGTGGGAGCCATCGACCTCGGTTGCCGAGGACCGGCACCAATGAGGGCCGACGGCTCCACTCGCTGCGCTCGCTCCGCCGCCGAAGAGAGCACTGTGCTGTCTGGTTCGCTCGCTGCGCTCCCTCACGGCATCGCCCGGAGGGACGGCGGGACCTCGACGGTGCACTCGGCGGCGCGGCACTCCTGGAGCTCGTGCAGCAGGCCGACGAGGGCCTGCTCGACGCCGGCGACCGACGGGTCGCCGGCGACGCTGTCCATCTGGTCGGGGTCGGTCGCCAGGTCGTAGAGCTCGCGCTCACCCGAGGTGTGGGTGATGAGGGACCAACGGCGCGTCCGGACGCCCTGGTCGTTGGGCTCGCCGGCGTGGAAGTTCTCCAGCAGGATGGCCCGGTCATCGGCCCGCAGGACGGACGGGCTGAGCAGGCTCACGCCGTCGGGCCGGTCGAGCAGATCGACGCGGGCGATGGCGGCGATGGTCGGGGCCAGGTCGACGTTGGCCACCGGGGTGTCGACCTCGGCGCCGGCGGCGAAGCCGGGTCCCCGGACGACCAGCGGCACCCGGATCGACGGCTCGTAGAGGAGGAACTTGCCGCTGACGAAGCGGTGCTCGCCGTGCATGAGGCCGTTGTCGCTGGTGAAGACGATGACGGTGTCGTCGAGGCGGCCCGTCTCCTCCAGGGCGTCGACGATCTTCTCCACCGCCTCGTCGACCGCGGCCAGGGCGCCCAGCTCGGCCACCTGGTAGCGCTCGATGTACTCGGCGCTGTTGGGCGAGATCACCGGCCGGCGCAGGTTGATGGGCTTGTCCGACACGTCCTCCTCGTCGTAGGAGGGCGGGCGCGGCGGGAGGTCGTCGGCGAAGGTGTCGGCGTAGCGCTCGGGGGCGACGGGCGTGGGGAAGGTGGTGTCGGCGCCGGTCTGGCCCGCCGCCACCTCGGGGGTCTGGGCGTGCGGCGCCAGCGGGGTGAACGAGAGGAAGAAGGGCCGCTCGTCGCCCTCGCGGGTTCGGATCTCGGCCACCGCCTCGTCGGCCAGGCGGTCGGTCTGGTAGCTGTCGTCGCCGTCGCCGACGGTGAAGGGCTCGCCGTCGTAGGAGAGCGTGTACCCGGTGTACTGGTACGTCGTGGGGTCGACCAGGCCGATCCAGCGGGTCCAGCCCGGCGGGGGCTCGATGTCGCCGAAGGCACCCCACCCATTGAGGTACTTGCCGATGTGGATGGTGTCGTAGCCGGCCTGCTCCAGCGCCACGGGGAGGGCGTCGCTGGCGTCGAACGTGGTGACCCCGCCGTGGGGACCGACGTTGTCGAGCACGCCGGTGGTGTGGGCGTACTGGCCGCTCAGGTAGGTGGCTCGTGACGGGCAGCAGTTCGGGAAGCTGACCACCGCGGTCGTGTAGCTCGTGCCCTGATCGACCAGGAGCTCCTGCGTGCGGGGCATCGTGGCCAGCGAGGCGAGGGTCTGGTCGTCGGTCATGATCACGACGATGTTCTTGTGGCCGGCCGGCAGGGGCCGCTCGTCACCGCCGTCGCCCGTCGTGATCACCACGATGGCGGCCGCCACCACGAGCACGACGACCACGGCGCCGGCGACCAGGAGCCCCCGTCGTCCCCTGAGCGTCCGCAGCACCGAGGGCACCGGCGGAGGATAGGAGACGAGCCGCTAGGCGAGGCGACCCAAGAGCACAGTGCGTTGCTCTCCGAGGCTCTGCCGAGGAGATGTCCGCCGCGACCCGGCCCTATCCGCGCAGGTCCTTGGCGCGTCAGCGGTCGGGCCGGGGTCCGGCGACCTGCGATGCTGCGGGCGTGGCTCTCCCGACCGCCGCCGCCGACGAGGAGAGGAGGCGGCAGGACCTGCGCCGGATGAAGGCGACCGCCACCGGCCTGCTCGTCGCCGCCACCGTCGTGTTCCTCGTCGCCCGGATCCTCGAGGAGGACACCCCCTGGCTGGGGTTCGTGCGGGCCACCGCCGAGGCCGGCATGGTCGGCGCCATCGCCGACTGGTTCGCGGTGACTGCGCTGTTCCGCCACCCGCTGGGCATCCCCATCCCCCACACCGCCATCATCCCGAACCGCAAGGACGACATCGGGCGGGGACTGGGCACCTTCGTCCAGCAGAACTTCCTGACCAAGGCGGTGGTCGAGGAGCGGCTGGCCGGCGTGTCCCTCGCCGCCCGCCTGGGCCAGTGGCTGACCGAACCCGGCAACGCCGAGCGGGTCGGCGACCAGCTCGGCGGCGTGCTCCGCTCCACGCTGGACACCCTCAAGGACGAGGACGTCCAGGAGACCCTGGAGACGGCCATCGCCACCCGGGTGCGGGCCATCGAGGCCGGGCCAGTGCTGGCCCGCGCCCTCGACCTGGCGATCTCCGACGGCCGTCACCAGGAGGTCCTGTCGGTCCTGCTGCGCCGGGTGGCCGAGGCCGTCACCGACAACGAGGACGTCCTGCGGGCCCGGCTCGAGGCGGAGACGCCGTGGTGGGTGCCGGATCGCTTCGACAACCGGATCTTCGACCGGGTCCACACCGGCGTGCAGCGCTTCCTCCACGAGGTGGCCGACGATCCCGACCACCCGATGCGGGCCACCCTCGACGCCCGGCTCGCCACCCTGGCCGACCAGCTGGCTCGCTCGCCCTCGATGCGGGCCCGGGCCGACCAGCTCAAGGAGGAGCTGATCGACCACCCCGCCGTGCGCGAGTGGTCGTCGACCATGTGGGCCGACATCAAGGTGTCGCTCCTCGCCCACGCCGACGACCCCGACTCGGACCTGCGCCGCCGTCTGGTCGGCGCGGTGGCGAACCTGGGCGAGCGTCTGCGCGACGACCCCACGCTGCGGGCCCGGGTCGACGGGTGGGTGGCGTCGACCGCGGTCGAGCTCGTCGAGCGGTCGAAGGGCGAGGTGGGCGAGGTGATCGCCTCGACGGTGGCCCGCTGGGACCCGAGCGAGGCCACGAACCGGATCGAGCTCCAGGTCGGGCGGGACCTCCAGTTCATCCGCATCAACGGCACCGTCGTCGGCGGCCTGGCCGGCCTCGTGATCTACACGGTGGGCAAGCTCATCGGCTGAGGCTCACGAGGTGCCTGGCACCTCGTGAGCCGTGTGACGTCCGGCGTTTGACCGGTCGGTCAATCGCAGACGAGGCTGACGCCCTCATGGCGATCGACGAACGCAGCCTCCGGATCGCCCTGCTCACGTACCGGGGCAAGCCCCACGTCGGGGGCCAGGGGATCTACGTGCGCCACCTCGCCAAGGCGCTGGTCGACCTGGGCCACCACGTCGAGGTCTTCTCCGGCCAGCCCCTGCCCGAGGTCGACGAGCGGGTGCCGCTCCACGGGCTCGAGAGCCTCGACATCTACAACGACCACTTCCCCATGCGGATGCCGGGGATCTGGGAGCTCAAGAGCCTGGCCGACCTGGTCGAGGTCAGCGCCTTCTCCCTCGGCACGTTCCCCGAGCCGCTGGCCTTCTCGGTCCGGGTCTTCCAGGCCCTCCAGAAGCGCAGGGACGACTTCGACCTGGTGCACGACAACCAGAGCCTGGGCTACGGCCTGCTCGGCATCGAGCGGATCCTCGGGATCCCGCTGATCGCCACCATCCACCACCCCATCACGGTGGACCGGCGGCTGGAGATCGAGCACGCCACGTCGCTGTACCGGAAGCTGACACTGGCCCGCTGGTACGGCTTCACCCGCATGCAGACCGAGGTGGCCCGGCGGATCCAGCGGGTCATCACCGTGTCGGAGAACTCCTTCGCCGACATCGTCAAGGACCACAAGGTCCCCGCCGAGCGGATGCACGTCGTGCCCGTGGGTGTCGACCCCAACCTGTTCAAGCCCGTCCCCGGCATCACCCGCCGGCCCGGCCACCTCATCACCACCGCCAGCGCCGATGTGGCCATGAAGGGCCTGTCGTTCCTGCTCGAGGCGCTGGCCAAGCTGCGGGTCGAGCGACCCGAGCTGCACCTGACCGTGATCGGGCGCAAGAAGGAGGGCGGGAAGTCGGCCGAGACGATCGACCGCCTCGGCCTCACCGACCACATCGAGTGGGTCACCGGCGTCACCGACCAGCGCATCGTCGAGCTGTACAGCGAGGCCGAGCTGGCCGTCGTCCCGTCGCTCTACGAGGGCTTCTCGCTGCCGGCCATCGAGGCCATGTCGTGCGGCGTCCCCGTGGTGGCCACCACCGGCGGGGCCCTGCCCGAGGTCGTCGGCCCCGACGGCGAGACCGCCCTGCTGGTCCCGCCCGGCGACGCCGACGCCCTCGCCACCAAGATCGGCTGGGCGCTCGACCACCCCGAGGTCCGCGCCAAGGTGGGCCAGGGCGGCCGCGAGCGGGTCAAGTCGCAGTGGAGCTGGCGCCACACCGCCGAGCGCACCGTCGAGCAGTACCGCGCCCTGCTTGGTCTCAGTCACTCGGTCGCTGACGCTCCCTCCGTTCCTTCGAACTGATCGTGCTCGCTTCGCTCGCCCTGAAGGTCCTCCCAGAGCCGGAGGCCTCGTTCCTCGGCCACACGGCTCCTCGCGTGGGGGGG
>DASYLG010000003.1:0-2514 GCA_036009685.1 Iamia sp.
GCCCCGGCCAGATGGTCGAGCGCCGGCAGCAGCTCCCGGGCCAACCCGGACGTCATGGCGATGTGCATCGCCGAGGGGAAGGTGTCGTTCGACGACTGGGAGGCGTTGACGTGGTCGTTGGGGTGGACCGATGAGCCGAGTCGCTCGCTCGCCAGCGTCGCGATGACCTCGTTGGCGTTCATGTTGGTCGAGGTCCCCGACCCGGTCTGGAAGACGTCGATCGGGAACTCGCCGTCGTGGTCGCCGGCGGCCACCTCGGCGGCGGCGGAGGCGATGGCCCTGGCGACGTCGGGTTCGAGGACCCCGAGGGCGCCGTTGGCCTCGGCCGCCGCCGCCTTGATCGCTCCGAGGGCGTGGATCAGCCCCGGGTCGACGGTGAGACCCGAGACGGGGAAGTTCTCGACCGCCCGCTGCGTCTGCGCCCCCCAGCGGGCGGTCGTCGGCACCCGCACCTCGCCCATGGTGTCGTGCTCGATCCGGTACGCATCCTCGGTGTCGGTCATGACCGTCGGTCTACCGCCGTCCCCCACTGTCACACCCCCGGCCTATGATTCGGGTCACTTCCCCTCCCTTGACCGTGACTGCCGAGGAGGTGGACCATGTCCCTCACCGACCCCCACCGCGCCACCGTGCGCGAGAAGCTGCGCCCCGTCATCGACGATGACAGCGCCCTGGATGCCCTGATGTCCCAGTTCCCCGCATCGCCCTCCGATGCCCCCGCCACGAAGACCGATCTCAGCCTCCTCGAGGCGTCGTTCGACGTGAAGATGGCGCGCCTCGAGACCCGTCTGACCGACAGGATCTCCGACAAGATCGAGGGGCTCCAGACCCGGCTGCTGGCCATCCTCCTCCCGTTCATCGTGGCCATGAACGCGATCATGGTGACGATCGTCGCCAACATGAAGAAGTAGCCCGCCACCGCCCGGGATGGCTGCACCCGGGCGGGCGGTCGTACCCTCGCCGGCATGACCGAGTTCGCCTTCACCGAGCTGCTGCCCCTCGGGCCCGACCCGACGTCGTACCGGCAGCTCGCCATCGAGGGCGTCGGCACCGTCGAGGCCGCCGGGCGGACCTTCCTCGCCGTCGAGCCAGAGGTCCTCACCGCCCTCGCCGGCGAGGCCATGCACGACATTGCCCACTACCTGCGGCCCGGCCACCTCGCCCAGCTGCGGCGGATCCTCGACGACCCCGAGGCGTCGGCCAACGACCGCTTCGTGGCCAACGACCTCCTCCAGAACGCCAACATCTCCGCCGCCGGCGTGCTCCCCATGTGCCAGGACACCGGCACCGCCATCGTCAAGGCCAAGAAGGGCGAGCTGGTGCTCACCGGCGGAGGCGACGAGGCCGCCCTGGCCCGCGGCATCTTCGACACCTACCAGCGCGACAACCTCCGCTACTCGCAGATGGCGCCGCTCACGATGTGGGACGAGGTCAACACCAAGACCAACCTCCCGGCCGAGATCAAGATCGCCGCCGTCGACGGCTCCGCCTACTCGTTCCTGTTCATGGCCAAGGGCGGTGGTTCGGCCAACAAGTCGTTCCTGTTCCAGGAGACCAAGGCGCTGCTCAACCCGCAGCGGTTCCTGCAGTTCCTCGACGAGAAGCTGCGGCTGCTGGGCACCTCCGCCTGCCCGCCGTACCACCTGGCCGTGGTCATCGGCGGCACGTCGGCCGAGATGGCGGTCGAGACGGCCAAGCTGGCCTCGGCCCGCTACCTGGACACCATCCCCACCGAGGGATCCGATCGGGGTCACGGCTTCCGGGACCTGGAGATGGAGCAGGAGGTGCTGGCCCTCACCCAGGCCTTCGGCATCGGCGCCCAGTTCGGCGGCAAGTACTTCTGCCACGACGTCCGGGTCATCCGCCTCCCCCGCCACGGTGCGTCGTGCCCGGTCGGCGTCGCCGTCTCGTGCTCGGCCGACCGCCAGGCGCGGGCCAAGATCACCGCCGACGGCGTCTTCCTCGAGGATCTCGAGCGCAACCCGGCCCAGTACCTCCCCGAGGTCACCGACGAGAACCTCGGCGGCGACGTCGTCGAGGTCGACCTCAACCGGCCCATGGCCGAGATCCGCGCCGACCTGAGCCGGTACCCGGTGAAGACCCGCCTCTCGCTCACCGGCACCGTCGTGGTCGCCCGCGACATCGCCCACGCCAAGATCGCCGAGCTGCTCGACGCCGGCGGCGAGATGCCCCAGTACCTGCGGGACCACCCCGTGTACTACGCCGGTCCGGCCAAGACCCCGGAGGGCTTCGCCTCGGGCAGCTTCGGGCCCACCACCGCCGGACGCATGGACTCCTACGTCGAGCGCTTCCAGGCCGCCGGCGGCTCGCTGGTGATGCTGGCCAAGGGCAACCGCAGCCAGCAGGTCACCGACGCCTGCCAACGCCACGGCGGCTTCTACCTGGGCTCGATCGGCGGGCCGGCCGCCCGGCTGGCCCAGGACTGCATCCGCAAGGTCGAGATCCTCGAGTACCCGGAGCTGGGCATGGAGGCCGTCTGGCGCATCGAGGTCG
>DASYLG010000004.1:0-8785 GCA_036009685.1 Iamia sp.
GAGGAGGCGGCGAGCGCCGGCCGACGGGGTGGTCGTCCCGGCCCCGACCTCGGCCTCGACCTCGGGGAGGAGGGCAGCCACGTCGGGGTCGGTCCGCAGCCGCAGCTCGAGGGCGCCCCGCACCTCGGACCACAGCCAGGCCCGGGCCTGCTCGGCCCGCTGGCGGTCGAGGCCGCCGCTGGCGTCGAGGTCCTCGTGGGCGGCCCGGACGGCGTCCCACGCCTCGGGGATGCCGGTGCCAGTGGTGGACGAGGCCAGCAGGGCCTGGGCCTCGACCTCGACGTGGCGGGGTCGGAGCAGGTGGAGGGCCCGGCGGATGTCGGCGCAGGCGTGGGCGGCGGCGGTGGCCAGGTCGCCGTCGGCTTTGGTGACCACCACCAGGTCGGCCAGCTCCATGATCCCCCGCTTGACTCCCTGGAGGTCATCGCCGCCGGCGGGCGAGGCGAGGAGGACGAACAGGTCGGTGAGGTCGGCCACCGCGATCTCGCTCTGGCCCACGCCCACCGTCTCGACCAGCACCACGTCGAAGCCGGCGGCCTCGCACAGGAGCAGGGCCTCGCGGGTGCGGCGGGCCACCCCGCCCAGCTCGCCGCCGGCGGGGGTGGGGCGGATGAAGGCGTCGGGATCGCGGACGAGGCGCTCCATCCGGGTCTTGTCGCCCAGGATCGAGCCGCCCGAGCGCGAGCTGCTGGGGTCGACGGCCAGGACCGCGACTCGGTGGCCCGTGCCGGTCAGGTGGGTGCCGAAGGCCTCGATGAAGGTCGACTTGCCCACGCCGGGCGGGCCGCTGATGCCCAGCCGCACCGACCCGCCGGTGTGGGGGAGGATGGTGCTGACCAGGGCATCGGCCTGCTGGCGGTGGTCGGGACGGGTCGACTCGACCAGGGTGATGGCCCGGGCCAGGGCCCGCCGGTCGCCGGCCCGCACCCCGTCGGCCAGGGCGGTCGGGTCAGCGGTCGGCGCGGGCACCGGACCAACGTAGGCGCGCCGGTGGGGCGGCCCGCCGACCGTCGCTCAGGGGTAGCGGTCCTCGGCCCGGTCGCGGTACTCGACCGACGAGGCGAGGTTGACGGCGAGGGCGAGGTCGCCCTGGCTCGTGATGCGGCCGGCCCAGAAGTCGACGCCGGCCGGGTCGCCGTGACGGCCCAGCAGGTCCAGGTAGAGCCGGTCGACCCGCTGGCGGCGGGACTCGAGCGACTGGAACAGCTCGATGGCGACCCGGGTCCGGCCCCGCTGGGCGATGCGGGTGGTCCAGTAGGTCTGGTCGCCCGCCGACGGGGGCCGCTCGAAGAAGACGTCGTAGAGGGCACCGATCCAGGCGGCGTTGGTGCCGCCGACCCGCTCGAAGTTCTCGGCGCTGGCGTAGAACGACCCCGCCACCTCGGCCACGGTCTTGTGACCCGTCCGGAGCTGGTCGACCCAGAAGGCGACGCCGGCGGCGCCGCCGGGGCGGCCGAGGGTCTCGAGGTAGAAGCGCTGCACCAGGGCGGTCACGTACTCGGGCGAGAGCGACAGCTGACGGACCAGTGAGGCGCGGGTCAGCGTGGCGCCGTCGAGGGCGGCGGCGCGCTGGGACAGCTCGGTCGGCGTCGGCTGGCGGTCGAGGAAGTCCTGGTAGGCCGCCCGGACGAATCGGTGCGCCCCCGATTCGCTGGGTCGGTGGACCAGGTTGACCTGGGTGCTCGTGTACTGGGGGTCGTAGCTGGCTTCCCCGGTGAACGCGAGCTCGTCGAAGGTGCCGGTGCGGGTGGCGGCGGTGATCACGTTGACGGGGGCGGCCGGGGGGTCGAAGGGCGTGTCGGTGAGCAACGTGCCGTCGATGGACGCGTCGCCCGTGACGACGAGGTGGCCGACCACCGTGGGACCGTCGACCCCGAGCTCGTGGGTGACGAGGCTGGTGGGGTCGAGCACGAGGTCCCCGCCCACCGTGACCTCGCCGAACTCCAGGCCGATCGCCTCCTCGTTGGTGAGGTCGCCGACCACGTCGATGTCCCCGTCCCCGGTCTCGATGAGGCCACGGTTGACCACGTCGGCGGCGATGGTGACCTCCGCCCCGTCCTCCTCGAAGCGGGCCAGCTCGTGGCCGTTGACCAAGGTGTCGCCGTCCTCGGCACCGATGATCGAGGTGGACGCGACCTCGCCCGGTTCGAGCGAGATGAGACCGTCTGCGACCCACTCGCCGGAGAAGGTGAGCGTGGTGTTCTGGTCCTCGATGGTCTGGAGGAAGAGGTTCTGGTCCTCCGCGGTGTCGCCGACGAGCGTGATCTCGTTGCGGACGGTGATGCCGACGGGCTGGGTGCTCTCGATGCTGAGCTCGCCGCCCTGGATGACGAGGCTCGGGATCGCGAGGGGGGTCCCGATGACGGCGTCGCCGATCCGCAGGCCGTCGTAGGCCACGATGACCCACTCGCCGGTGATGGTGCCGCTCTTCGTCCACATCGTGCCCATGATGTGGAGGACGTGGTTGTCCTGGAGGATGCCCTCGTTGGTGAAGTCGCCCTCGACGAAGATGGGCTGGTCGAGCCGGAAGGTGCCGGTGTTGACCACGTCGCCGTGGATCTCGTGGGTGTCGGTCTGCCCCGTGACCTGGCTGATGCGGCCGGCGTTGGCGATGACCGCCGCGTCGCCGACGCCGACCGACACGGTCGTGAGCGAACTCTCGTCCAGCTCGAGGGCGCCACGGGAGGTGATGGCGATGCCCTGGCTGGCGAGGAGCCCGCTGCCGTCGACGGCCGAGCCGCGGGCCACCACGAGCGTCTGGGTGGTGGCCCCCGACGAGGCGCCGAGGGTCAGCGAGGCGACGGTGACCTCGAGACCGCCGTCCGGCAGGGTGACGGTGTAGGTGCCGGCGGTCGTGATGCAGACGTGATCCGTCGGGAGCGGGATCGTGCTTCCGCTCCAGTTGGTGCCGAGGTCCCACGACCCGCCGGCGGTGTTGGTCCACGTCTTGGTGCAGGCCGGCAGGGCCGCCCCGCTGGGTGCGGCCGTCGTGGCCGCCACCCCGATCGACGCCATCAGCACCGCGCTCACCAGAAGCGCGACACGGCGCGCCCTCGAAACAGCCCTCATCGTCCCCAACCCTTCGATCGTCCCCGTTGACGGCAGGGTACCCGCGGCAGACTCACCGAGTGGACGTCCTCGACGTGGTGCTGGTGGTGCTGGGCGGGCTCCTCGTGCTCGTCACCCTGCTCGATGCCTTCGACACCCTCCTGGCCACCCACCTGGCCGGGCTGAGCTGGAGCCTCAGCGGCACCTACTACGCCATGACGTGGCGGCCGTACCGGTCGCTGTGCGCCCGCATCGACGACGACCACCGTCGGGAGCAGGCGCTCGGGCTGTTCGGCCCGGCGTCGTTCATCGGCCTGCTGCTGGTGTGGACGACGGCGTCGATCGCCGGGTGGGGGCTCATCTGGTGGGGGGTCCGCGGCCAGTTCTCGGTGCCGCCCGACAGCGTGGGCGACGCCTTCTACTACGCGGGCGTCGCCTACTTCTCGATCGGCTTCGGCGACATCCTCCCCGGCTCGACGCTCACCAAGGCGCTGTCGATCCTGGCGGCGATGGACGGACTGGGCACCCTCGGCCTCGTCATCGGCTACCTCCCCACGCTGAGCGCCGCCTACAAGGAGCGGGAGAGCCAGCTGCTCCTGCTCGACGACCTCACCGACGCCCGCATCACGCCGGTGTCGCTGATCCTGAGCCGGCTCGGCCCCGACGGGGACGCCACCGAGCTCGACGCCATGTTCCGCGACTGGGAGCGGTGGTGCGCCGACGTGTTCGAGTCGCACAGCTCGCTCCCGATGCTCGTCCTCTGGCGCTCCAAGCACCGGGGCCACTCGTGGATCACCGCCCTCGGCGTGGTCACCGATGCGGCCATCGACCACATCGCCATCACGCCCGGCGCCGAGAAGGGGCCGGCCATGCGGCTCTACCGCCAGAGCGTGCGGCTGGTGCGGTACCTCAGCGATCGCCTCGGGCTGTCGCCGCAGCCCTACTCCAAGCCGGGCCCGGAGGCCTGGACCGCGGCCCACGCCCTCCTGGTCGAGAAGGGGGTGGCCGGGCGGTCGGCGGAGGAGAGCTTCGCCCTGCTCCACGACCTGCGGGAGCCGTTCCACCCGGCCATGGAGGCGTTCATCGAGGTCCTGCTGGCGCCGCGGGGGTTCTGGGGCGTCACCGCCGCCCAGCACCTGGCCGAGCCCGACCTCGACTCCCTCTTCCGCGACATCGAGCCCCGGCACCCGGAGCCCGACTGAGCGAGGCGCCCGGCAGGTGTCGTCCCATCCGCCCCCAGCGGGAGGACGACACCTGCCGTGAGACCCGAGGGGGATTCCGGGCCACGTGGCGTCTCGGACGCTACGAACCGACCGCTAATCCTCCGCTAACGGGCGCGGAGGAGGGTGAGGACCTGGGTGGCGGCGTCGGGGATGTTGGTGCCGGGGCCGAACACGGCGGCCACGCCGGCCTGCTCCAGGAAGGGGATGTCGCCGGGCGGGATGACCCCGCCGCACACGACGAGGACGTCGTCGGCACCGGCCTCGTGCAGGGCCTCGATCAGCTGGGGGACGAGGGTCTTGTGCCCGGCGGCCTGGGACGAGACGCCCACGATGTGGACGTCGTTCTCGACGGCATCCCGGGCCGCCTCGGCCGGGGTCTGGAACAGGGGGCCGACGTCGACGTCGAAGCCGAGGTCGGCGAAGGCGGTGGCGATCACCTTGGCGCCCCGGTCGTGGCCGTCCTGGCCCATCTTCACCACGAGCATGCGGGGCCGGCGGCCCTCCTCGGCGGCGAAGGCGGCGATGTCGGCCTGGACGGCCTCGAACCCGGCGTCGCCCTCGTAGCCCTTGCCGTACACCCCTTCGAGCGTACGGACCGTGGCCGAGTGGCGGCCGAACACGGCCTCCATGGCGTCGCTCATCTCGCCGACGGTGGCCCGGGCCCGGGCGGCGTCGATGCACAGCGCCAACAGGTTCCCGTCGCCCGCCGCACCGTCGCGCAGGGCGGTCAGGGCGGCGTCGCACGCAGCTTGATCACGGGTGGCCCGGATGCGCTCGAGCTTGGCGACCTGCTGGGCCAGCACGCTCCGGTTGTCGATGTCGAGGACGTCGACCTGCTCGGGGTTCTCGACGACGTACTTGTTCACGCCGACCACGACCTCCTCGGCCCGGTCGATGCGGGCCTGGCGGCGGGCGGCGGACTCCTCGATGCGGAGCTTGGGCATGCCCGACTCGACGGCCTTGGTCATGCCGCCCAGCGCCTCGACCTCGGCCATCAGCTCGCGGGCCCGCTCGACCAGGTCGTTGGTCAGCGCCTCGACGTAGTAGCTGCCGCCCAGCGGGTCGACCACGTGGGGGATGCCGGTCTCCTCCTGGATCACCAGCTGGGTGTTGCGGGCGATGCGGGCGCTGAAGTCGGTGGGCAGCCCGAGGGCCTCGTCGAAGGCGTTGGTGTGGAGGCTCTGGGTGCCGCCCATCACCGCGGCCATGGCCTCGATGGTGGTGCGGATCACGTTGTTGTGGGGGTCGAGCGCCGTCAGTGAGACGCCCGAGGTCTGGCAGTGCGTCCGCAGCATCAGGCTCTTCGCCGACTTCGGGTCGAACGAGGACATGACCTCGTGCCAGAGGATGCGGGCAGCCCGCAGCTTGGCCACCTCCATGAAGAAGTCCATGCCGATGGCGAAGAAGAAGCTGAGCCGGCCGGCGAAGCGGTCGACGTCGAGACCCCGGTCGAGGGCGTAGCGGACGTACTCCAGGCCGTCGGAGATGGTGAACGCCAGCTCCTGATCGGCCGTCGCCCCGGCCTCCTGCATGTGGTAGCCGGAGATCGAGATCGAGTTGTACCGGGGCATGTGCTCGGAGGTGTAGGTGATGATGTCCGACACGATCCGCATGCTCGGCTCGGGCGGGTAGATGTAGGTGTTCCGGACCATGAACTCCTTGAGGATGTCGTTCTGGATGGTCCCGGACAGCTGGTCCTGGTCGACCCCCTGCTCCTCGCCGGCGACGATGAAGCTGGCCAGGCACGGGAGTACGGCGCCGTTCATCGTCATCGACACCGACATCTTCTCCAGCGGGATCCCGTCGAAGAGGATCTTCATGTCCTCGACCGAGTCGATGGCCACGCCGGCCTTGCCCACGTCGCCCTCGACCCGGGGGTGGTCGGAGTCGTAGCCCCGATGGGTGGCGAGGTCGAAGGCCACCGACACGCCCTGCTGGCCGGCGGCCAGGTTGCGCCGGTAGAAGGCGTTCGACTCCTCGGCGGTGGAGAACCCGGCGTACTGGCGGATCGTCCACGGCCGGTTGGAGTACATGGTCGCCCGCACGCCGCGGGTGAACGGGGCGAAGCCCGGAAGGGTGTCGGCGTCGAGGTCCTCGACGTCGGCCGCGGTGTAGAGCGGCTTGACGTCGATCCCCTCGGGGCGGGCGCGGGTGAGCTCGTCGGGGTCCCGGCCCTTGAGGTCGCTGCTGGCCTGCTGGCGCCAGTCGTCGAGGCTCGGATCGGCGTCGCTCGTCACGCCCCGCAGATTACGGCCGGCCCCGCTCGCGGCCGAAGCCCGTCGGGTCAGGTCACGCGGGCGATCACGACCTCGGCCACCCGCTGGGCGCACACGAGCGTGCACTCGACCCCGGGCCCGTCGACCACGCCGACCGAGTAGGTGTCCGGCCCGACGGCGAAGACGAGCGTGGTCCACCGGGGCGCGACGACGTCCTGGCTCTCGAGGACCAGGTCGTCGGGGCCGGTCACCACCGTCGGGCGGACGACGACGTCGTCACCCCGGGACCGGCGGAGGGCATCGAGGACCAGCCCGTCGGGATCGGGGGTGCGGGAGATGGACCCCTGGTTGAGGTACGCGCAGGCCGAGGTGGTGAACCGCACGTCGTTGGCGGTGAACGTGACGGGGTGCTGCACCCAGGGCGGGCTCCCCTCGTACACCGGCCACCCCGTCGCCCGGCCGAACTCGGTGGCGGACAGGCAGAAGTCGGCCGGGTCGGCCCCCGGCGTCTCGAGGTGGTCGCGATCGGGGAGGGGCGGGAGGCCCTCGATCCAGCGGGGCAGGGACGGAACGGTCGTCGTGGCGTCGTCGGGGAAGTCCTCGTCCTCCATCAACCTGTCCTCCGTCGTCGTCGTCTCCGTCGTCGTCGCCTCGTCGGGGCGCGGGCGGTCGGGGAGCGACGAGCCGACCGGCACGAACCGCTGGGCGTCCTCCTCGGGCCGGGTCCCGATCATGACGACGGCCAGGGCGGCCACGAGGGCGAAGAGCACGACGACGCCGAGGACCGTCAGCACCACGACGGTGACGGCGGAACGGCCGCCGGACGCTCCCGGAGCCGGCGGCGCCGGCCAGGTCGGTGGCCCGGCGGGGGGTGGGGCCGAGGCCCACGGCGGAGGCGCGGCCGGCGGTGGGGCCGCGGTCCACGGCGGCGGCGCGCTCCACGGCGGCGGTGGAGCCGACCCCGGGGCCGACGGGGGACCCTGCGGCGCGGGCGCGTCCCAGGGCGAGGGGTCGCCGGGGCGCGGTGGGTGATCGGTCACCGGTCCCCCCTCTCGTCGTGGCCGCCGGTCGCCGGCCCATCGGCCCCCGACCCGAGCTCATGAGTCGGGTCTTCCATGAACACTGCTGTTCATGTATCGTTCATGACATGCGTCACGTGATCCCCCGCACCGTCGCTGCACCCCTCGTCGCCCTCCTCACCGTCCTCGCCGCCCTCCTGCCGGCCCCCGGCCCGGCGGGCGCGGCGCCGCCGTTCCACTCCGCGGCCGGCATCACCGTCCTCGGGGTGGCCGACTTCGGCCGGGTGGTCAACGTGCGGATCTCCACCCCGGCGGTCAGCACGGCCGCCCTCTCGACCCGTGACTTCCACGACGTCTCGATCATCCTCCCGGCCGGCTACGACCCCGGGCTCGACTACCCGGTGCTGTACCTCCACCACGGCCGCGGCGGCGGCAACGGCGACTGGATCATCAACACCGACGTCGAGGAGCTGACCGCCGAGCGGAAGCTCATCGTGGTGATGCCCCAGGGCGGCCGGGCCGGGTGGGGGGCCAACTGGCGCAACCAGGCCTTCGGGGCCCAGCAGTGGGACACGTTCCACCTCGACCAGCTGATCGGCTGGGTCGACGCCAACCTCAGCACCATCCCGAACCGCACCGGCCGGGCCGTCGCCGGCTTCTCGATGGGCGCGACCACGGCCATCCGCCACGCCGCCATGCGCCCCCAGCTGTTCAGCTTCGCCGCCGGCTTCTCCGGGGGCTACGACCTCGAGGACGCCCGCATGCGGGGCGTCGTCACCGGCTCGCTCTTCCTCGAGCAGCTTCCGCCCGACGGCCCCTTCGGCGCCCCGTGGGATCCGGCCTGGGCGGACAACAACCCGTGGCGCCGGCCCGAGGCGTTCCGCGACATCCACACCGTCCTCTACGCCGGCACCAACTGGAGCGACCCGGCGGCGGGCACCCTCGAGCGGGAGTCCCACGCCATGAGCTTCCAGTTCTGGCAGCGCCTCCAGGCCGCCGGCGCCACCCGCAGCTGGTTCCTCGAGTACGCCGACCCCACCTGCGGCCACCACTACGGCTGCGCCCGCGAGGCCCTGGCCCGCGAGCTCGGCCCGATGATGGACGTCCTCGCCGGACCCTGAGGCCGCCCTACTCTGCGCGCCATGGGCGAGGTGACCTGGCGCACGATCGAGGACGGCGACCTGGCGACGGTGGTCGCCGCCGTCGACGCCGCCTCCGACGCCGACGGGCTGGAGGAGCGGTTCTCGGTCGACGAGCTCGTCGAGCGGCTCGACGCCCC
>DASYLG010000005.1:0-10078 GCA_036009685.1 Iamia sp.
GGTCAGCATCTGGTCAGGGTAGTCGGCGCCACCCGCAGGGCCCGAGGGCTCACGCTCCGCTGGCGGCGGGACGGTCAGGCCCGCGCCCGCGGGTGGGCATCGCGGTAGACGCTCCAGAGCCGTTCCTGCGACACCAGCGTGTAGATCTGCGTGGTGCTGACCGAGGAGTGGCCCAGCAGCTCCTGCACGGTGCGGACGTCGGCGCCGTGGTCGAGCATGTGGGTGGCGCACGAGTGGCGGAGCACGTGCGGGCTCAGCTTGCCGGCCAGGCCGACCCGCTCGCCGTACTTGCGGACGACGCCCCATGCGCCCTGGCGGCTCAGCCGCCCACCCCGGTGGTTGAGGAGCAGGGCTTCGGCGTCGCCCCGCCGGGCCCACTGCTTCGGGGCCATGAGGTCGCGGCCGCCGGGCTCCAGCCAGTCGACGACGGCCCGTCGGGCATGGCGGCCCAGCGGCACGATCCGCTCCTTGGCCCCCTTGCCGAAGGCCCGGACCAGGGCGTCCTCCACGTCGACGTCGGCCAGCGAGAGCCCGACCAGCTCGGAGATGCGCAGGCCCGTGCCGTAGAGGACCTCGAGGATCACCCGGTCGCGACGGGCGACGGGCTCGTCGCCGACGACGGCACCGAGCAGCTTGGTCACCTCCTTCTCCGACAGTGCCTTGGGCAGGCTGCGGGGCACCTTGGGGACGGCGACGTCCGAGGCCGGGTCGACGGCGATCGAGCCCTCCCGGGCCAGGAACCGGTGGAGGCTGCGGACCACCACCACCGCCCGCTTGATGGTCGCCTCCTTGCGCGTCAGCGATCCGAGGTGGGCGACGTAGGCGGTGATGTCCTCCTCTCCCACCTGCCGGAGGTCGACGCCCCGGCCGGCGAGCCAGGCGCAGTAGTGCCGCAGGTCGGTGCGGTAGGCCGCGAGGGTCGAGGCCGACCGGCCCTTCTCGACCCGCAGCCAGCCCAGCAGCTCCTCGGCCGCCAGGGGCAGCGGCGCCCCGGCGGACGCGGCCGGGTCGAGGTCCGTGGTCACCGGAGACCGAGGTGCTCGCGGGCGGCGAGGAGGCCCACCATGGTCTTGGCGTCGGTGAGGGTGCCGGCGGCGATCAGGGCGGGGACGTCGTGGAGCGCCAGCTCCTCGACGGTCATGTGCTGCTCCTCCGGCCCCTGGCGGTCGAGCGGGACCTCGGCCAGACCCGTGGCCAGGTAGATCGTGACGACCTGGTCGCTGAAGCCGGCGGCCGGGTGCATGGTGGCGAGCACGCTCAGGTCGGCGGCGGTGCGACCGACCTCCTCGACCAGCTCGCGGCGGGCGCAGGCCTCGGGCGCCTCGCCCTCGACGTCGCGCAGGCCGGCCGGGAGCTCGAGGAGCAGGGAGTCGATGGGGCCCCGGTACTGGCGCACCAGGAGCACCGTCCGGCCGTCGTCGAGCAGGGGGACGATCGCCACCACCCCCATGTTGCGGACCGTGTCCCGCGTGAACTCCTGGCCGTCGGGCGCGGCGAAGCGGGCGGTGACGATGCGCAGTCGCTGCATCTCGGCGACGACCTCGTCACCGAGGTGGTGGAAGCCCGAGCCGTCCCCCTCGGCCACCGATCAGGCCGTGAGGTCGAGGGCGTCGGCGTCGGCCTCCGCCGGCTCCGGGGAGCTCCTGACGGCGTCGGCGTCGAACAGGTGGGGGTTGCGGCCCTCGGCCCGGTCGAGGGCGGCGCCGACCAGCTCCCGGAACAGCGGCGCGGCCCGGTTGGGCCGGCTTTTGAGCTCGGGGTGGGCCTGGGTGGCGACCCAGAAGGGGTGGTCCTCGAGCTCGATGAACTCGACCAGGCGGTGGTCGGGGGACTCGCCCGACATCCGCAGCGACGTGCCCTCGAAGTGGTGCCGCAGCCGGGGGTTGAACTCGTAGCGGTGGCGGTGGCGCTCGGACACCACGGTGCGGCCGTAGATCTCGGCCACCCGCGAGCCGGGCTGGAGCTCGGCCACGTAGGCGCCCAGGCGCATGGTGCCGCCCTTGTCGGTGACGTCGCGCTGGTCGTCCATCAGGTCGATCACCGGGTACGGCGTGGCGGCGTCGAGCTCGCGGCTGTTGGCGCCGGCCAGGCCGAGGACGTTGCGGGCGTAGTCGACCACCATCATCTGCAGCCCGAGGCACAGGCCCAGACACGGGATGCGGTGCTCGCGGGCGTAGGTGGCGGCGGCGATCTTGCCCTCGGTGCCCCGCTCGCCGAAGCCGCCGGGGATCACCATGCCGTCGAGGTCGGCCAGCCGGCTGGAGGCCAGCAGGCCCTCGACCTCCTCGGCCTGGATCCAGTCGATCTCGACCCGGGCGCCGTGGTGGAACCCGCCGTGGCGGGTGGCCTCGACGACCGACAGGTAGGCGTCCGGGAGGCTGACGTACTTGCCGATGATGCCGATGCGGACGGTGCGGTCGGCCCGCTCGATCTTGTCGACCAGGGCCTGCCACTCGGTGAGGTCGGGGTCGGGGGCATCGAGCCGCAGGACCTGGCAGACCTCGGCGTCGAAGCCCTCGTCGTGGAGGATCAGCGGCACCTCGTAGAGGTTGCCGGCGTCGTGGGCGTTGACGACGCCCGACGGCTGGACGTCGCAGAGCGAGGAGATCTTGCGCTTGAGGCCCTCGCTGATCGGGGCCTCGCTGCGGCACACGATCACGTCGGGCTGGATGCCCCGGCTCCGCAGCTCGGTGACCGAGTGCTGGGTGGGCTTGGTCTTCTGCTCGCCCGACGGCCCGATGAACGGCACCAGGGTGACGTGGATGTAGCAGACGTTGTCGCGGCCGACGTCGAGGCGGAACTGCCGGATGGCCTCGAGGAACGGGAGGATCTCGATGTCGCCGACGGTGCCGCCGATCTCGGTGATCACGACGTCGACGTCGTCGGCCACCAGGTTGCGGATGCGCCGCTTGATCTCGTCGGTGATGTGCGGGATCACCTGGACGGTGCGGCCGAGGTAGTCGCCGCGCCGCTCGGCGGCGAGCACCGCCGAGTAGATCGAGCCGGTGGTGGCGTTGGAGCCGCGCGACAGGCTCTCGTCGATGAAGCGCTCGTAGTGGCCGAGGTCGAGGTCGGTCTCACCCCCGTCGTCGGTGACGAACACCTCGCCGTGCTCGAACGGGTTCATCGTGCCGGGGTCGACGTTGATGTACGGGTCGAGCTTCTGCATCGTGACCCGCAGGCCACGCGCCTTGAGCAGGCGACCCAGCGACGAGGCGCTGATGCCCTTGCCGAGGGAGGAGGCGACGCCGCCGGTGACGAAGACGTGCTTGGTCATCGGGCTTCCTCCCCGCTCCGGTCGTCGCCGTCTGTGAGAGGCACTTCGGGGGAAGGTTCAGCCGTGATCACCACGGGATCGCACCCTACCGCGGCGGGGTCGTCGCGCCGCGCACCGTCGCCGCCCTCGACGTCCATCAGGAGCACCACCAGCGTCGCGGCCAGCACCATGGCGGCCACGCCGCCGACGATGGCGCCCGAGTCGTTGAGGGCGCTGCCCAGCACCGAGGCCACGAGGATGGCGGCGAGGGCGGCCGGCAGGGTCTCGACCTCGGCCTTCAGCCGCTGGTACGGCTGCGTCGGGTACCGCACCAGGTAGGCCCACAGGAGGAGGGTGATGGGGATGGCCGCGACCCAGAGCGACTCGGTCGAGACCTGGAGGTTGGCCGCCAGCTTCCGCTCGACGAGCGACAGGAGCGGGCCGAAGCCGTCCTCCCCCACCCGCTCGAACAGCCGGCCCAGGTGGGCCCGTTCGCCGGGCGGACGGGCCAGGTCGAGCAGCCCGAAGCCCATGATGGCGACGAACGTCGCCACGCCGGCCAGGACCAGGGTGCGCAGGCGGATGCGCCGCTTCCACAGCACCAACCCGAAGACGAGGACGGCCGGTGTGAGGGCGAGCACGCCCCCGACGTCCGCGCCCCACGTCGGGGCGCCGAGGACGGCCAGGGTGGCGAGCAGCAGGCCGACGGCGAGCAGACGCCCGACCCGGCCCGGCCGCACGGCGGCGAGCCACGCCGCCCCCAGGAGGGCCGGGATCGCCAGCTGGCCGTAGGAGTAGTTGCTCACGCCGTAGAGACGGGAGTTGCCCGTCGGCGAGTACCCGAAGGCGGCGCTCAGGCTGAGGCGCGACCCGGTCACCACGTCGCCCACGATCACCCCACCGACCACGGCGAGGACGATCACCAGGGCCAGGCGCGGTCGGTGCGTGCGGGCCCCGACGAGCATCGCCCCGGTGGCGACGACCAGCGACACGGCGACGACCACCATCCAGTAGAAGCGGGCGCCCTCCTCCTCGAGGGGGAAGGCGCGGGCCAGGTAGGACGCCGGGAGGATCGCCAGGTCCCACAGGGCGAGGAAGGCGATGGCGCGCCGGGCCCGGGCGCTCCAGCCGCTGGTGTGGGCCATGAGGCCGAGGGCGACGCACACGGCCAGGAGCAGCACGACGACCGTGGTCGTGGGGGTCAGCAGCCGCTCGCGGAACCGCGAGGCGTCGTTGAGCGTGACGAGGTGGTCGACCCGGGCGCTGAGGCCGTCGTCCGACGGGGCCACCACGGCGGGACGTCCCTCCATCGAGGTGGGCCGGTCGATGCCCAGGCGCTCGAGCAGCGTCGGGGCCACGTCGACCAGCGTCAGGAAGCCCGCCCGCTGGGTCGAGGCCGTCCGCAGGAAGCCGGGCTCGATGCCGGGACCGGCCAGGGCGGCGACGGTGAGGTCGCGGTCGCCCCGCCGGTTGTAGGGGCCGACGACCAGGACCGTGTCCCGCTCGAGGTCGACGTCGTCCATCAGCCGGCCGAAGAGCCGGTCGGTCGCGCCGAGGGCGTCGGTCCAGAGCCGGTCGTAGCGGCCGGCGTCGACGGTGGAGCGGTAGCGCAGGGTCCGGGCCGTGTCGGACGCCTCGACCAGCACCAGCCCGCCGCCCGGCTCGAGGGCCGTCGGCTCGGCACCGGCCCACGACCGACCGAAGCGCTCGGCCACCACGTCGACGTCGTAGCGGAGCCCGAAGGGCTGGGTCACATCCGCCACCAGGAGGTCCTTGTCCAGGCTGCCGTCGGGCACGACGCCCTGGCCGTCGGCGAGGGCGAGGCCGACCTGGCGCTCGTAGCTCGGGGCGATCGACTCGGTGCCGTCGGCGTTGCCGATCACCGTCGCCGACACGCCCGCGTCGGCCAGGGTGTCGGTCAGCAGGCCGAGCTCGGCGTCGTAGGGCTCGTCGGCGTTCTCGCCGATCAGGACGGGCCACGAGAGCGAGACGAAGGGCCCGTCGGGCCGGACGCCGGTGCGGCGGGCGAAGATCTCGCCGGCGGCCGAGCCCGAGCTGGTCTCGCCGAGGGCCAGGACCTGCCCGTCGACGGTCTGCTCGGTGGCGGCGCGGGTGCCGGCCGAGATCGTCAGGTAGGCCTCGCCCGGGGTGGCGCGGGGGCCGATGGCCCGGGGCGCCATGTCGGCCAGCGCGGCCTCGGCGAAGAAGTCCTCCAGGGCCGGGAGCTCGTGCTCCTGCACGTCGGCCCAGGTGAGCCCGGGGATGGACACGACCAGGACCCGGCCCGGGCGATCGGCCACCTCGGGCTCGTCGTCGTCGGCCGCCCCGGCCGGCGTCGCCAGCAGGGCGAGGGCGACCAGGACGCTCCCGACGAGGGCGAGGCCGAGCCGGCGGGGGCGGGTCACGACGCGGGCTCGGCGGGGAGGCGGCCGAGGCCGTCGAGCCCCCGCAGCGGGGGCACGCCGGCGATCACCCGGCTGAACGAGACCACCTCGGACAGCAGCGTCAGCGCCAGCAGGGCGAGGGCGACGATGACCCGTACCGTCGGCGTGGCGATCAGCACGGTGGCCACCCCGATGGCCGCCCCGAAGGCGTTGGCCCCGGTGTCGCCCAGCATCGAGCGCTCCCGCAGGTCGGCCGGCAGCAGGCCCAGCCCGGCGCCGACGACGACCGCCAGGGCGACCCCGATGGCCGCCGTGCCGGCGACGACGAGGAGCGGGACCGACGCCGCCAGTCCCACCTTGAGGGTGCGGCCCGGGGCCCGGTCGAACAGGTTGCCCATGTTGGCGGCCAGGGCGATGACGGCGGCGTCGACCAGCACCCGTCCGGGGCGGTCGCCGTCGATGCGGCCGGCCGCGACCAGGGCGACGGCCACACCGCCGCCCAGCTTCACGAAGCCGGTGGTGACGCGCCCCCGCAGGGCGGCACCGACGTGGCCCTTCAGGCCCCGGTCGTCGCCGTCGCCCAGCAGGTCGTCGGCCAGTCCCAGGAACCCGAACGCCACCACCACGAGCAGGACGAGGATGCGGGGACCGCCCGTGTGGGCGTCGCCCAGCCCGACCAGGCCGAGGAGGGTGCGGAGCCCCTCGACGGCGATCACGGCGGCGACGAGCAG
Organism: Iamia sp.; assembly: GCA_036009685.1. GTDB lineage: Bacteria > Actinomycetota > Acidimicrobiia > Acidimicrobiales > Iamiaceae > Iamia. Next base: position 6,372 of record DASYLG010000005.1, read on the forward strand.
GAGCCCGGCGGCGGTGGGCAGGTGGTGGCCGCGGTAGTTCTCGCGGTCGAGGACGGGCTGGGTGAAGGTGGGCCGGGTGGTCCGCTCGAGGACGACGGTGGCCACCAGCCCCGCCACCAGCGCCAGCACGACGGTCATGGAGACCCTCCGGCGAGGGCGAGGCGGCGGGTGACGAGGACGGGCACGATGACGATGAGCATGGTGGCCGGCACGGCGATGGACGAATCGTTGACCACCAGGCCGAGGACGGCGAGGGCGCCGAGCCCGATGGCCAGGGCCAGCGAGGTGGTGTCGCGAGGTCGCAGCCGGGACAGCCAGCCCTGGCCCCGGGCCACCACGGCGGCGTGCACGAGGGCGGCGAGGACCAGGGCCAGGGCGAGGATCCAGACGGCCGCGTCGGTGGATCCGAAGCTGGCGTGGACCCGCCGCAGGAGTGTGTCCCCCACCGCCTCGAACCGCCGGTGGACGACGTGCTCGCCCAGCCGGGCCAGGTGCGTCTGCGAGCTGGTCGGGCGGGAGGCGTCGAGCAACCCGAAGGCCACCACCGCCCCGAACGACGCCAGCGCGCTGGCGATCAGGTGGGGCCACCGCACCGCCCGCCCGGCCAGGACCATCCCGGTGAGGGCGAAGGCCGGCACCATCGACGCCACCCCGCCGACATCGGCGCCCAGCATGGGCAGCCCGTCGACCAGCACGGCCGCCGCCAGCAGCCCAACCGCCACGGCCAGGGCCCGGCGCCCGCCCCGGTCGACCAGGACCACGGCGAAGGTCAGCGCCGCCGCGCTGAACAGGGCGAACGCCAGGTTCCCCAGCCCGGCGAAGCGACCCGCCACCGCGGTGGAGTAGCCGAACACGGTGTTCACCTGGAGGGGTGCCCCCACGAGGACGTCGCCGGCGATCAGGACGAGGATCGACCCGAGGCCGACGAGGACGCCGGTGCGGGGCCAGCGGCGCTCGGCCCAGGCGCCGAGCACGCCGACCACGACGGCGGTGCCGACGACGGCCGCGGCGTAGACGCCGACGCCCTGCCGGCCGTCGTCGAGGTGGCCGGCCAGGAAGGTGCCCGGCACCACCCCCAGCAGCCCGACGGCGACGGGCCCGAGGGCGCGGCGGGCGCGCGGGGGCAGGCGGTCGCCGGCGGCCACGGCCGCGACGAGCAGGGCCAGGGCGGCGATGACGACCTGCACCACGACCGGGAGCCGGTCGTCGCGCGCCCGGGCGGCCTCGCCCTGGTCGATGAGGGCGCCGACCCGGTCGCCCTCCCCCGCCTCGATCCCGAAGGCCCGCCCCTCGATCGACGTGGGCGGCTCGACGCCCATGAGCGTGAGGACGGTGGGCGCGGCATCGGCCAGGAGGACGTAGCCGGCCCGTCGGGTGGTGGCCGACCGGAGCAGCCCGGGCTCGACGTCCGGGGCCCGCAGGGCGACCATGCCCGACCCGCCGGGGGCGACGGGCGACAGCACGAGCACGGCGTCGGTGGCCGGGTCGACCCGGTCGAGGACATCGCCCAGCAGGGCATCGGCGTCCTCGAGCGCCTCGCGGCGGAGGGCGACCCGCTGGTCGGGGGTCGAGCGGGAGCCGTAGGCCGCCGCCCGGGCCAGGTCGGACGCCTCCAGGAGCACGACCTCGGGCCGGTCCGGCAGCCAGGACCGGTCGAAGGCCTCGAGCACGGCCGAGCGGGCGAAGCGCCGGCCAAAGGGGGCATCGGGATCCTCCAGCAGCAGGTCGCGCCCGACGGTGCCCTCGGGGACGATCCCGTCCAGGCCCATCAGGGCGGCGGCCGCGCTGCGGGAGTAGGCGCCGTCCGGGGGCAGCTCGTCGATGGGGAAGCCCTCGGCGGCGTCGGCGTTGGCGATGACGGCCCGGGCGATCCCGGCCCGGAACAGCTCGTCGCCCAGGGTGCCGGGGACGGCGCCGTAGGTCGAGTCGGCGTTGGCGTCGAGAGCCGCCCCGACGGGCAGGTAGGCGATGCCGGGCACGGCGCTGCCCAGCCGGCGCCGCAGGATGTCGGTGGCGGGCACGCCGCCGTGCAGCTCGTCGGGGTTGAGGGCCACACCGGTGTCGATGCCGGGGACCACGGCCCGGGTGCCGGCTCCGAGGGTCAGGTAGGCGGCCGTGGTGCTGGCCGGGGCCCGCCCGATCTGGCTCGACATGACCCCGACGGCGGACTCCCGCACCAGGGCGTCGAGCACCGGCATGTCGCCCCGACGGGCCTCGGCCCACGAGACCCCGGGGAGCGTCACGATGACGAGCCGCTCGACGGGCCGGTCGACGTCGAGATCGCCGGCCCCGGCCGGGGCCGCGGGGGAAACCAGGCCGGCGGTGAGCCCGCCCACCAGCCCGACGAGGACCACGAGCAGGCCCGACCGACGGGTGCGCACCTTCACGGCACCACCGCGTCCACGGCGCCGTCGCCGGGGGTGGTGTCGTCGTACCGGGGGGTGAGGCGGTCGCCCAGGCCGGACACCCGGTAGGCGACGAACAGCCCGGCCGCCCCGACGATCGTGAGCCCGACGGACACCACGAGATCGGCGACCAGGCCGGTGCGGCTCGACAGCAGGCGGTCGCTGGCGAACCAGACGGCCGCCGCCGTCACGCCCGCCGCCCCGCCCATGGCGATCACGGCCCGGGGCATCACCGACCCGCCGACCCGTCGGGACAGCCCGATCAGCAGGGCCACCATCCCGACCAGGTAGGCGGCCGAGTGGGCCAGGCCCAGCACCGTGACCCGGGCCGTGCTCTCGGTCAGGGGGGCGCCGATGCCCAAGATGAGAAGGCCGGTGGCGGCCACGCCCAGCGAGACGAGCCCGGGGGTGCGGCTGTCGCCCAGGGCGTAGTACGCCCGGGCCAGCAGGAGGAAAGCGCTGTAGGGGAACAGGCCGATGGCCAGGGTCGCCAGGGCGGCGCCGAGGAAGCTGTCGCCGTCGGCCGTGCTCTCCACCAGCGAGGCGACGATCCGCATGGACGGCCCGCCGAGGGCGGCGAGGGCCACGGCCACCGGCAGCACCGTCAGGGCCATCCGCTCCAGGGCCCAGCGCACCGACGTCCGGAACTGGCGGAGGTCGCCGCTCTGCACCTCGGTCACCAGCTCCGGGAGGATGGCCGTGTGGATGGGCTGGGCCAGGATCCCGTACGGCGCCAGGAAGAAGACCCACGCCGTCTGGTAGGCGATGACGCCGCCGGCAACGCCCGAGGCGGCCACGTTGACGCCGCCGAGGATGGCGCCGGCGCAGCTGTGGAGCACGACGCCCCAGCCGGCGGCGCGGGCCACCTTGGCGACCCGGGGGTCGCGCCCCGGCCAGCGGGGCCGGAGCCGGAAGCCCGACGCCCGGCAGGCGAGGAGGAGGATGCCGACGAAGGCGACGACCCCGCCGGTCCCCGCACTGACGAGCAGCCACCGCTCGCCGGTGGTGATCTCACCGAGCTTCGGGTGCTCGCCGGCCACCACGCGGAACAGGACCAGCGAGGCGACCATCACGATGGTGTTGCCGATGGGAGCGGCGGCAGTGGCCAGGAACCGGCGCTTGGCGTAGAGCACGCCGGTGGCGACCGTCCCCGCCGCGTACAGCACGACCTGGGGCAGGAACAGGCGCAGCAGGAAGGTCACCAGCTCGCGCTGCTCGGCGCTGGCGTCGAGCGTCAGGAGGTGGGCGAGCTGCGGGGCGGCGAGGACGGCCACCACGATGAGCGCCCCCAACCCGGCCAGG
>DASYLG010000006.1:0-3334 GCA_036009685.1 Iamia sp.
GCCCCCGACAACCTCGTCCTGCTCTGCCGAAGACACCACCAGATCATCCACCGCCCCGGCTGGACCATCGAACTCCAACCCGACACCACCATCATCGTCACCACCCCCGACGGACGACGACGAACATCCAGACCACCCGACATCGACGCCCTCACCCGAGTCGCCTGAGGCCGGCGTTCCGGGGTGGCGCGTCCGTAAGTGATACTGGCGGGATGGGACTGTTCTCACGCAAGCGGCCACGGGCGGACGAGGCCGATGACGACGTCGAGGAGGGCGAGGACCTCGACGAGGTCGACGCCCTCATGGCCGACGCCGCGACCGACGACGCCGACCCCGAGGACGACGAGGCCGTCGAGATCGAGGCCGTCGAGATCGAGGCCGAGCCGGCCGACACCGACGACGCCGAGAGCGGGGACACCGACCCCGGCGACGACCCGGACGACGACGGCGAGACCGACGACGGTGACGACACCACGGCCGACGCCGACGCCGACGCCGACGCCGCCGACACCGACGCCACCGACACCGACGCCGACGACACCGACGACACCGACACCGACGACACGGACACCGACGACACGGACTCCGATGACGACTCCGAGAAGGTGGAGACGGGGCAGGTGGAGTTCGAGCTGGGCGACTGGGGGGCGCGGGAGCGCCAGCTGCTCGACGGGGAGCTGGCCTCGGTCCGGGTGCGGCGGGCCTGGGAGGCCGGCACGCTGGTGGTGGCGGCGTCCGACGCCGACGTGGTCGACGATCTCATCGACTACATCGAGGAGCGCATCGCCCTCGACCTGTCCCCCGACGCCGAGCCGGTCATCTACGAGGTGGGCGACTGGCCCCAGGGCCTGGAGGAGCGGTTCCTCGAGCTGCTGATCGAGAACCGGATCCCCCACAATCGGGGCTACCGGGAGGTCACCGTGGGGCTCGACGACGAGGAGCGGGTCGATGGCCTGGTCGAGGAGGTCACCTCGGCGTGGGAGGACGAGCAGCCCACCGACGACGAGCTCGACGGGCCCGACGCCCAGGAGGTCCTCTCCGAGCTCTTCGTGAGCAGCGACCGGCTGATGCACGACGCCTCCGACCGGGCCGCCACCGTCCGCTTCGACGACGCCTCCGAGTCGGCCCTGGCCCTGGGCCTGCCGTTCGGGTTCGACGAGGGCAACTGGACCGCGATCACCGACCTGGTCGGGGCGCTGCGCGACAAGCTGGGCGAGGCCGAGTCCACCGACGAGGAGATCGTCGAGTCGGCCACCGCCCTCCGCTCCCACCTCCGCCCGCTGGTCTGAGCGCGAGGCGCCCGGACCAGCCGACGACCGGTACGGTAACCCGATGGTCCTGGCCGAGCTGGAGCTGTTCCAGTCGCGGCCGATCGCACCGACCCGGCGGGTCGCGCTCGGTTCGTGCCTGCTCCCCGTGTCCCCCGCGCCCGGGTTCGGCGGGATCCTGCTCGGCGCCGTGGCCGCCGCCTTCGTGGGCCAGGTCGACGCCGACCTCCACGGCGACCTCGAGCGGCTCACCCACCAGCTCGAGCTGGGGCGCACGATCCCCCAGCCCCGTCTCCGGCACCGCTACCAGACCGACCACGTCGGGCTGACCCGCCGGATCCACCGGCTCACCGGCGACGGCGAGCGGCTGCACCTCGACCTCGACCTGTCGGAGGGCACCTCGCCCGGCCCCCAGGTGCTGGCCGTGGTCTACGCCGCCGGCCGGCTGCCGATCGAGAGCCGGGGCCCCGTCATGCGGGTCGTCCGCCGGGGGCTGCGCTGGCGGGGGTCGATCGACGACAAGATCATCGCGGCCGTCAGCGGTCAGGGGGCCGGGCTGGTGACCGCGGCGGCCCGCTACGCCGACCCCGAGGCGTGGGCCCTCACCATCCTCGGCCTGGCCGGCCCGCTCCCGGAGCGCAGGGACGTCCAGCGCCGCTTCCGCGAGCTGCTGCGGGTCGCCCATCCCGACCACGGAGGGGGCGAGGGGGCCGCCGAGCGCATCGCCGAGCTCACCGAGGCCCGGCGCATCCTCCTGGCCAGCTGATGGGTCGGACCCGGCCCGTCGGGGCCCTCCTCCTCGCCCCCGGTGCGGGCGCCGACCGCGAGAGCCCGGCGCTGGTCGCCGTCGAGGACGCCGTCACCGTGCCGGTGGCCCGGATGGACTTCCCGTATCGCAAGGAGGGGCGCAAGGCGCCGGACGCTGCGCCCAAGCTGCTCGCCGCCGTCCTCGAGGAGGCCGCCGCCCTGGCCGCGTCGGCCCACGTCGCCCCCCGGCGCATCGTGCTCGGCGGCCGCTCGATGGGCGGGCGGATCTGCTCGATCGCCGTGGCCGACGGCCTGCCCGCCGCCGCCCTGGTGCTGATGAGCTATCCCCTCCACCCGCCGGGGAAGCCCGAGAAGCTGCGCATCGAGCACTTCCCCCGGATCACCGTGCCCTGCCTGTTCATCGGCGGGACCAAGGACCCCTTCGGCACGCCGGACGAGCTCGAGCACCACACCGCGGCCATCGTCGGTCCCGTCACCCACGTGTGGGTCGCCGGCGGTCACTCGCCCAAGGGCCAGGACGCCCACATCGCCACCACCGTGGCCGACTGGCTCGGGAGCCTCTAGGGCAGGACGGTGACGGGCACGCCGAGGGGCAGGCCGATGTCCTCGACCATCTCCACCACCACGTCGTCGGGGACCCGCACACACCCGTGGCTGACGTTGCGGCCGATCGAGCTCTCGTCGGTGGTGCCGTGGATCCCCATGCGGCCGTCGCCGCCGGCGAACTGCTCCAGGGTCGAGAACCCCGACAACCCGTAGGCGTAGGAGCCGTAGCCGGCATTGGTCGGATCGAGCAGCACCCACGTGTAGAAGTCACCGCCGACCGTGGGGGTGTCCTGGGTGCCCACGCCGATGGCGGTGTCGATCACCACCTCGGTGCCCCGCTGCACCAGCATTCGGAAGCCCGAGAGCGAGACCTGGATCTGGTAGTCGTGGCTGGCCACGTCGACGAGGTCGGCCTCGATCCAGCCCCGCGACCCGTTGGGCCGGACCGGCAGCAGGACATCGAGCCGGCTGCCCTCGCGCCCGGCCACGAGGAACACCTGGCGCTGGCCGTAGTCGCCGGCCGAGGCCAGCGTCTGGGTCACCTCGCCCCCGTCGGCGGTGGCGTAGACGGGGATCTCCTCGACGTTGGACCGGACCGTGGCCACCTCGCTGGTCCGGGCGGGCAGGGCCTGGAGACCCGAGGACCCGCTCGTGGTGGGCACCGAGTCGGAGGTCTCGGCCGAGCCTGTGGTCGGCCGGAAGGGGGCCGTCATGGTGGGCGAGGTCGAGGTGGTGGTGGGCACCGACGCCGC
>DASYLG010000007.1:0-20393 GCA_036009685.1 Iamia sp.
CGATCAGATCCGGCGGGAAACCGCCGGATCTGATCGCCACTTCGCAGGGGGAGCGGGGGCGGCGGAGCTGGTGGCGGCGGTCTCCCGGGCGCTGCGGGCGTACGGGGTCCCCGTGGCGCTGCGGTCCGAGGTGCTGGCCGCGTCGGCCCTCGCCGCCGTCGGAGCCGCCCGGCGCGAGGACCTGTACTGGGCCGGGCGGAGCACACTGATCCACCGGCCCGAGGACGTCGCCGCCTACGACGCCGCCTTCGCCCTGGTGCTGGAGGACCGGGTCACGTGGTCCGCCCCGTCGGTCCCCGTCCCCGACACCCTGCTGGTCGAGGCACCCGCCGACGAGACCTCGGGCGACGGCGAGGCCGAGAGCGCCGACGACGACACCCGGGTCCTGCGCCACAGCGCCGTCGAGCAGCTCCGCCACGTCGACCTGGCCACCTGCACGGCGTCCGAGCGGGACCAGCTCCACCGGGCCATCTCCGCCCTGCGGGTCGGCGTGGCCACCCGCCGGTCGCGGCGCCGGCGGCCGGCGGCCCGGGGCGACGAGCTCGACCTGCGCCGCACCGTCCACGCCGCCATCGCCACCGGCGGCGAGCCCCTGCGCATCCACCACCGGGCCCCGAGCGAGCGGCCGCGGCGTCTCGTCCTGCTCCTCGACGTGAGCGGCTCGATGGAGCCCTACGCCCGGGCGCTGGTCCGCTTCGCCCACGCCGCCGTCACCAGCCGCGGCGCCGGTCGGGTCGAGGCCTTCACCCTCGGCACCCGGCTGACCCGCATCACCCGGGCCCTGGCGACCCGGGATCCGGACGAGGCCCTGACCCGCACCGGGGCCGACGTCGAGGACTGGTCGGGCGGCACGCGCCTGGGCGCCGCCCTGCGGGAGTTCGTCGACCGCTGGGGCGCCCGCGGCATAGCCCGCGGCGCGGTGGTCGTCGTCGTGTCGGACGGCTGGGACCGGGGCGATCCCGACGTCGTGGCCGAGGCCATGGCCCGCCTGCATCGCGTCGCCCACCAGGTGGTGTGGGTCAACCCGCTGAGCGCGGTGCCCGGCTACGAGCCCCTCGCCCGCGGGATGGCGGCCGCCCTGCCCCACGTCGACGTCTTCGTTCCTGGCGCGTCCCTGTCCGATCTGGAGCACCTGGCCCGCCTCCTCGCCACACTGGCGGACGTGAGCCCCCCGTCCCGGACCGCCGTCGCATGAGGGAGATCCTCGACACCGTCGACGGCTGGCGGGCCGCCGGGAGGCGGGTCGCCCTGGGCCGGGTCGTCGACCTGGAGGGCTCCGGTCCCCGCGACGCCGGGGCGGCCATGGCCGTGAGCGAGGACGGCGAGGTCGCCGGGTCGGTGTCGGGTGGCTGCGTCGAGGGCGCGGTGGTGGCCGAGGCCCTGGACCTCCTCGGCGTCGACCGCCCCGACCTCGGCCTGGCGCCGCCAGGGTCCGGCTCCGAGCACGAGCCTGGAACTCCCCGCATCGTCACCTTCGGCTACTCCGACGAGGACGCCTTCGCCGTCGGCCTCACCTGTGGCGGGACCGTGCGTCTGTTCCTCGAGGCCCTCGACCGGCCCGGCGGGCTGGGGGAGGTCTGGGACCGGCTGGGCGCCGACATCCGGCGGCGGCGGCCGGTCGCCGTGGCCACCCTCGTCGACGGTCCGGGGCTGGGCCGCAGCCTCCTCGTCTCGCCCGAGGGCACCCCCCTCGGCACGCTGGGCGACGACGGCCGCGACCACTCCGTGGTGCGCGACGCCCACGGCGAGCTGGGCGTGGCCCGCTCGGGCCTCCGCCACTACGGCAGCCGGGGCGAGGCCGACGAGGCCGCCGTCACCGTCTTCGTCGAGTCCTTCGCCCCACCGCCGCAGATGCTGGTCTTCGGCGCCGTCGACTTCACCGCCGCCCTCACCCGGGTCGCCCGCACGCTCGGCTACCAGGTCACGGTGTGCGATGCCCGCGAGGTCTTCGCCACCGCCGAGCGGTTCCCCGCCGCCCACGAGGTCGTCGTCGACTGGCCCCACCGGCTGCTCGAGCGGGTCGGGTCGTCACTCGGCCCGGGCGATGCGGTGTGCGTGCTCACCCACGACGCCAAGTTCGACGTCCCCGCGATCCGGGCCGCACTGGCGACGTCGGTGGGCTACATCGGGGTCATGGGCAGCCGCCGCACCCACGAGCGTCGCCTCGTCCGCCTGGCCGAGGAGGGCGTCACCGATGCCGCCGACCTGGGTCGCCTGCACTCACCCATCGGTCTCGACATCGGCGCCCGCACGCCCGAGGAGACCGGTGTGGCCATCGTGGCCGAGATCATCGCCCTGCGCAGCGGCCGTCCCGCCCCCCACCTGCGCGACACGACCGGACCCATTCATGGCTGACGCCGTTCCCAGGAGGCCCTCATGGAGCTGACCAACACCTTCACCGTCTCGACCCCGATCGACGAGATGTGGCCGATCCTGTGCGACATCGAGCGGATCGCGCCGTGCCTGCCCGGGGCCCAGCTCACCGAGGTCGAGGGCGAGGAGTACCGGGGCGAGGTCAAGCTCAAGGTCGGGCCCATCAACGCCCGGTTCAAGGGGACGGCCCGCATGGTCGAGCGGGACGACGACGCCCACCGGGCGGTCCTCGAGGCCAGCGGCAAGGACACCGGCGGCAAGGGCAACGCCAACGCCACCATCACGGCCTCGGCGGTCGTGGCGGCCGGCGGTGGCACCGAGGTCACCATCACCACCGACCTCAGCATCACCGGCAAGGTGGCCCAGTTCGGCCGGAGCGCCATGAACGACATCTCCACCAAGCTCCTCGGCCAGTTCGTCACGTGCCTCGAGACGCGCGTGCTGGCCGGCGAGGACGTCGCCTCGGCTGCGGTCGAGACGGCGGCGCCCTCTGCGGAGGCTGAGCCGGTCGTCGACGTGACCGAGGGTGCGGCGGCGGCCGCGGCCGGCCCCGGCAGCCCGGTCGAGACGGCCCCGGCTCCGGCGGCCGGCGGCGTCCCCACCGGCACGGCGGCCACCGGTGGCGGGGCGACCACCTCCTCCTCGGGCGGCGCCCGCCGGATCGACGCCCCCGAGCCCGAGCCCATCGACCTCCTCGACGCCGCCGGCGCCCCCGTGGCCAAGAAGCTGGCCCTCCCCGTCGCCGCCGTCATGGCCGTCTTCTTCGCCCTCTACTGGCGCCGCCGCCGCAAGTAGCGACCCTCCACCGTCGGATCGGCGTGTTCAGGCTGGGGCGGGGGAGCGGGACGTCCTGAGCTTCGGGTCGGGGCGGGTGCCGGAGGCAGGGTCGAGGCGGGACAGGCCCCACGAGAGGGCGACCATCCAGACCCCCGCGAGCAGGGCGATGACGACGTAGGCGGTGCGCTCCAGGGCGACCCGGTCGGTGCGGGCCTCGCGCTGGAGGTTCTGCTTGTCGGCGAGGAAGGCGATCTCGCCGTCCTCGGCTTGGTCGGCCTTCAGCCCGAGGGCCTCGTCGGCCGGCATGTAGACGGCGGCCGAGACCATGTCGGTCTTGGTCTGGAGCCGGACCATGGTCTTGGCCTCGCCGCTCACGGGCACGGGCGAGGCCGTGCGGTAGGAGCCGTCGCCCACCGGCTCGAGGTCGACGAAGGCCGAGCCCCCGTCGTCATCGTCGCCGGCGCCCTGCCACGAGAGGACGTTGAACAGCACGCCGTGGCGGGCGGCGTCGGCGGCCCCGCCGGGCGACGGGGTGACGGTCAGGTCGGCCATCTCGACGCCCTCGACGGTACGGCGCTCGCCCACGGCGACGTCGACCGACCAGCTCTCGGGCGCCCCGATCGGCAGGCAGAAGACGATGACGCCGACGGCGCCCAGCCAGGCCACCGGGGCGATCCATCGGGCCACCGGCTCGCGCTCCTCGGCCTCGGCCTCGGCCTCGGGGGCGAGGGCCCGGCCGATCAGGCCGCCGAGCACGCCACCGGCCGTCCCGGCCACCACGCACAGGACGACGGCGTCGGGCAGCAGCGCCGTCGACCACGGGATCGGCATCCACACCTGCGACCACAGCGCCTCGACGGCCACGCCGAACGTGCCCACGCCGAGGCCGGCGAGCGCGCCCGTGGTGACCTGGCGACCCTTGGGACGCACGGCGAAGACGGCCTCCACGGCCAGGGCGGCGCCGATGTAGAGCGGGAAGTGGAACGTCGAGCGGCCCGACAGCTCGACGCCCAGGCTCAACAGGCCCCGCAGCGCCAGGAAGCCGCCGACCGCCATCAGCGCGCCGCCGCGCCCGAGGCGGATGCGGGCCGCGACCAGTCCCAGCCCGCCGGCCAGGGCCAGCAGGGTCGGGTGGTACAGCGCCCGGAACTGGGGCACGCCGTAGTCGAACTCGACCTGGAGCGTCGACAGGCCGACGAGGAAGGCGCCGGCCAGGGTGACGTCGGCGAACCGCTCGCTGAGCCGGGCCAACCGGCCCGGCGGCGTTCCGGGCATGGCCCGGGCCCCCTCGACGAGCAGCGCCCAGCAGCCCAGCGTGGCCAGCGAGGCACCGCCGATGAGCTGGATGTGGGTCGGGCCCCAGGCGGTGACGTCCTGGCCGAAGAGCCGGTGCCAGATGTCGTCGAGCGGGAACCCGGCGAGGGCGATCAGGCTGCAGGCGCTGAGCATGATCCCGCCGACGGGGACCTTCCAGCGCTTGGTGATCCTCACCGCCGAGGGGCTGCGGTCGTCGCCCAGGATCATGGCCAAGATGGCGGCGAAGGCGATGCCGTCGAGGCCGATGATGATGAACCAGTGGGCCGGGTTGGCGAAGGCGCCCTGGTCCCGACCCCGGTCGATGTGCCAGGAGACGTCCCAGTAGTAGCCCCACACGGCGATGGCCAGGGACAGCAGCGTGACCTGCACCGGGACGATGGACCACGCCGGCCGGCCGGTCCGCTCCTCCACGATCTGGACGAGGGGGTCGAGCACCCCCCGTCTCCGGTGGGCCACGCCGATGACGGCCACCACGGCGATGGAGGCCAGGGCCACGGCGGAGGCACTGACGATCTCGCCGACGGGTGCGCCGCCGGCGCTCGGGGTCTGGGCCAGGATCGAAGCCAACATGTTACCCATGGTAACAATCGAGCCCCCGCCTGTGAACCCCCACCCCGCCCCTCGAACTTTGGACCGAAGTCATCCGTGGCGGACAGGTTCGGTCCAAAGGTCGCGCGGTGCTCATCGAGCTTTGGACCGAAGTCATCCGTGACGGTCAACTTCGGTACAAAGTTGAGGGGGGTGGCCGCTACCAGGTGTCGATGTTGGGGCGTCTCGGGCGGTCGGCGGCGGAGGGGATGGGGGCGGAGAGGAGGGCGGTGGTGATCCAGCGGCGGGTGTCGACGGGGTCGATGACGTCGTCGATCTCGAGCTGGGCGGCGACGTTGAGGGCCTTGCCGTGCTCGTAGGCGGCCGCCACCATCTGGTCGAAGAGGGCCTGGCGCTCCTCCTCGGACCCCTTCGCGGCCAGCTCGTCGCGGAACCCGAGACGCACGGCGCCCTCCAGCCCCATGCCCCCCAGCTCGCCCGTCGGCCAGGCGATCACGAACTCCGGCGCCTTGAACGAGCCCGCCGCCATGGCCTGGGCGCCCAGCCCGTAGGCCTTGCGCAGGATCACCGTGGCGCACGGGACCGACAGGTTGGCCCCGGTGACGAACAGTCGGCTCATGTGGCGCACGGCGGCCGCCTCCTCCGACGCCGGCCCGACCATGAACCCGGGCGTGTCGCAGGCGAACAGCACCGGCAGGCCGTGGGCGTCGCACAGCTGGAGGAACCGGGCCGCCTTGTCGGACGCCGCGCTGTCGATGGCACCGCCGAGGTGGCGCGGATCGTTGGCCACGACGCCGAGCGGGCGGCCCTCGATCCGGGCCAGCGACGTGATCATCCCGGGGGCGAACCCCTGCCGCAGCTCGAAGCGGGAGCCCGAATCCACCAGGGCGTCGAGCACGCCCCGCACGTCGTACACGCGCAGCCGGTCCTCGGGGACGAGGTGGCGCAGCACCCGCTGGTCCGCCGCGGTCCAGTCCGACGACGGACCCTGGAAGTACGAGAGGTAGCGGGCGGCGGCGGCCACGGCGGCGGCGTCATCGTCGACCAGGACGTCGATCACGCCGTTGGCCGCCTGGACGGACGTCGGCCCGATGTCGGAGGGGTCGTAGACGCCGAGCCCGCCGCCCTCGATCATCGCCGGCCCGCCCATCCCGATGTTGGCCTCGCGGGTGGCGATCACCACGTCGCAGCACCCGAGCAGGGCGGCGTTGCCGGCGAAGCACCGCCCCGAGCCGATGCCCACCAGCGGCACCGTCCCCGACAGCCGCCCGAACAGGTTGAAGGCCAGGCAGTCGAGCCCCGACACCTGGGTCGTGTCGGTGTCGCCCGGCCGCCCACCGCCGCCCTCGGCGAAGAGCACGACGGGCAGGCGCTGGCGCTCGGCCAGCTCGAACAGACGGTCCTTCTTGCGGTGGTTCTGGTGGCCCTGGGTGCCGGCCAGGACCATGTAGTCGTAGGAGGCGACGACGGCCCGCCCGCCGTTCACGGTGGCGATCCCGCCGACGAGGCCGTCGGCCGGGGTGCGGGCGATCAGGTCCTCGAGCGACCGGCGGCGGCGCTGGGCGGCGATGGCCAGTGGCGAGTACTCGACGAAGCTGCCCTCGTCGACCAGGTCGGCGATGTTCTCCCGAGCCGTGCGCCGGCCCCGGCCGTGGATCTTGGCCACCGCCTCGGGCCGGGCCGCATCCAGCCCGATGGCGTGACGGGCGAGGACCTCCTCCAGGTCGGCCCGGGGCGCGTCGAGGTCGACGCCGATGTCGGCCACGACGTCGTCCGCCGTCGCCCCCCCGGGAGCCAGCACGATCACCGGTGCCCCCGCCGCGACCTGGTCGTCGACGGCGACGAGGACCGCCGTCACGGTGCCGGCCGCCTCGGCGGCCACGTCGTGGTGCATCTTCATCGACTCGACCACGGCCACGACCTGGCCCGCCCGCACCCCGTCGCCCACGCCCACCCGCACCTCGACGACGAGCCCCTGGAGGGGCGAGGCGACGGTCAGGTCCGGCTCGGATGTCACGACCGGCGAGCCTGCCAGATCCCGAGCTCGCTCAGGCCGTGGGCGTGGCGGGTAGGTCGAGGGCGAGGCGGTGCGGGTCGTGGGGATCGAGGGCGACCGTGATGCGGGCGCCGGCGGGGAGGCGGGCGGCCCAGGCGTCGTTCATGACCTCGTGGTGGACGATGCGGCGGGGTGCGGGGCCGTCGGCCACGTCGAGGTGGAGCTCGTACACGGGCGTGCGGCACAGGGTCCGCCCGCTCGGGGTGATCGACACGACCGTGGCCGGGGCCGCGGTGCCGTGGGCGAAGGTGTGCACGCACCAGCGGAGGTGGTCCATGACCGCCTGGTGCTCGGCGGGCTTGGGCGGCAGGAAGCCCATGTCGACGGCCCGGAGGTAGAGGTCGCTCTCGGCCTGGGCCTGCCGGGTCCGGTCCTCCTCGGCCTCGATGGCGGCGTCGACGTGCTCGGCGTCGCGGGGGTCGAGCGGGGCCCGGAACGGGGTGAGGACCTTGCCCACGGCGGCGTCGAGACCGCCCTTGCGCTCGTCGATGCCGCGGGCCACGCCGGATGCCCGATCCCAGGCCGGCACGTGGAGGGCGTAGGCCGCGTCCCAGTCGAACCACAGACGGGTGCGGTCCCGCGGGTCGATCAGGCAGGGGACTCCGACCTCGGCCAGCAGCCCGCCGGTCTCCCGCAGCCGGACCGACCAGACCCGCTTGCCCTTGCCGACGAAGCTCGACGGCAGGAGCCAGCGGGGGGCGCGCCGCCCGACCTCCCGCATCTCGTACGGCGGCCAGCCCGGGACGTGGACCTCCCAGTGCACGTCGAGCAGCAGGCGGAGGTCGTTGGGCGTCGGCACCTCGTCGAACCAGCCGCTGTCGGGCGCGTCGTAGGTCCGGTGCGTCCGCGGGTACGCGTGCCCCGCCGTCCAGCCCCCCGGTCGCCGCTTGAACAACCCGATGTCGCCCACGACAAGAGCATCGCGCCGACAAGCGCCCCCCCGCCCCCTCGCCCCCAGACGACGCCCGAGCACGAGGCGGCTGGATCTCCCGCGGGAGATCGGCCGCCCGGCGCAGCCGCAGGGGGTCTGGGGGGAACCCCCAGACGAAGAGTCGTGGGCCCGAGGAACGAGGGCTCCGGCTCTGGGAAGACCTTCAGCGCCGAGCGCAGCGAGGCACCGTCAGTTCGAGGAGGAAACGAGCGCAGCGAGGCTTCCGACGAGAGGACTCAGCCGTAGAACCTCCGTTCGACGACGCGGCGGGCGCGGCGGGTGAGGCGGAGGTAGTCGTCGCGCAGGGTCGGGGCGGTGGTGTCGAGGGCGCGGGCGAGGGTCACGAGGTCGTCGCCGCCGGGGAGGGCGTCGTGGCCCCGCCCCCCCACCAGCGTCCATCGGTTGCGGGTCCGCTCGCAGAAGGCGTGGGCCGCCTCGAGGGTCCCCGCCTCGCCGGCGGTGAGGTGGCCGCCGGCGGCGAGGGCGGCGATCCCCGTGCTGGTGGCCGGGTCCCGGATCCCGTGCTCCCAGAGCAGGAGGGCCACGGTCAGCTCGATGTCGGCCAGGCCGCCGGGGCCGAGCTTGAGGTGGAAGCGGGCGTCCTCGCCGGGCGGGATGCGCTCGGCCTCGACCCGGGCCTTGACGCGCCGGACGGCCCGCCGGTCGGTGTCGTCCGGCGGGCGCCAGACGAGCGGCTCGACGTCGGCGAGGAGGCGGGCGGCGAGGTCGGCGTCGCCCGAGAGCGGTCGGAGCCGGGTGAGGGCCAGCCGCTGCCAGGGCTCGACCCACCGGCGGAGGTGGCCGACGACCGCCTCCCGGCTGGGGACGAGCGGTGCGCTGCGGCCGCCGGGGCGCAGGTCGAGGTCGACCTCGTAGACCCGGTCCGCCGGCGCGGTGCCGACCAGCACCCGCCGCACGACCTCGCCGGCCCGGACCGCCTCCTCCCGTCCGGCCTCGTCGTCGGCGTCGTGGACGAGGAGCAGGTCGAGGTCGGAGGCGTAGGCCAGCTCGCCCCCCGCCAGCCGCCCGAGGGCGAGCACCGCGAAGGGCACCTGCGGGTCGGCCACCTCGAGGGCGACGTCGACGGCGGCGTGGGCGACGGTGGCCAGGTCGGACCCGACCGCCGGGGGTGGCCGGCCGTCGAGCACCTCACCGATGCCGATGCGGGTCATCTCCCGGCGCACGCCCCGCCGGAGAGCGGGCCGCACGGTGGCCACGCCGTCGCCCCTCGCCCCGGCGGCGCCCACCCGGCGGACGATGACGTCCCGCGCCTCGTCCTGGGGTCCGCCGAGCCCCGCCAGCAGGTCGGGGGCGCGCACCAGCCCCCGCACCAGGAGGGGGCTGGTGCCGGCGAGGAGGCTGAGCCGGCGGGCCGTCTCGGGCGACTCCCGGCAGGCCTGCGCCACCGCGTCGGCGTCGGCCGCCACGAGGGTGCGGAGGGCGAGCAGCCCCTGATCGGGGTCGGGTGCGGCCGACAGCCAGTCGAGGACGAGGGGCAGGAGGGCGGCCATGAGGCGCGACGACCGGGTCAGCCCGGTGGTCAGCTCGGTCACGGCCTGACGGGTGCGCTCGGCGTCGCCGAACCCGAAGGCGGTGAGACGGGCGGCGGCGGCCTGCGGGGCGAGGGGGGCGTCGACCCGCGTGAACGATTCGAGCAGCGGCCGGAAGTAGAGCCGCTCGTGGATGCTGCGGACCGTCTGCCGGCAGGCGGCCACCTCGCGGTCGAGCTCGGCCACGGCGGTCGCCCGAGGGTGGTCGGCCAGGCCCAGGACGCGGGCCAGCCGCTCGCGATCGCGGCGCGCCGCCGGGAGGGCGTGGATCTGGCGGCCCTCGTCGAGCTGGACGCCGTGCTCGACCCGGCGGAGGAGCCGGTAGGAGGCCCGCAGCCAGCGGGCGTCGCCGTCGTCGACGTAGCCGCCATCGGCCAGGGCGGTCAGGGCCGGGAGCGTGCCGCGCACCCGCAGGGCCGGGTCGAGCGGGCCGTGGACGAGCTGGAGGAGCTGGGCCGAGAACTCGATGTCGCGGATGCCCCCCGGCGTGCGCTTGATGTCGTCGGCTCCGTCGTGGGCCAGGGCGTGGCGCTCGGTCCGGTCCTTCAGGGCCCGGACGGAGTGGAGGGCGTCGGCGTCGAAGGACCGCTCCCACAGGGCCTCGTCGGCGGCCTCGACGAAGGCCGCGCCCCGGTCGGGGTCCCCGGCCAGCGGTCGGGCCTTGAGCAGAGCCTGGCGCTCCCACGGCTCGGCCCAGCGCTCCCAGTGGGCGGCGTAGCCCTCGACCGTGCGCACCAGGGCGCCGTCGCGGCCGCCGGGGCGCAGGTCGACGTCGACCCGCAGCGCGGCCCGGGCCAGGGACAGCGCCCGGCGGGCGGCGTCGCGGTCCTGCTCGTCGCCGGTGGGCCCGACCAGGACGACGTCGACGTCGGAGGCGTAGTTCAGCTCGTTGCCGCCGGCCTTGCCCAGACCGACGACGGCGAGGTGCTCGGCCTCGGCCAGCCGGAGGGCGTGGCCCAGGACGCTCCCCGCGCCCCGGGCGAGCAGCCGCATGGTCGTCTCGAGCGGATCGCGGTCGGTCAGGTCGCGGGCGGCGATGCGCAGCTGCTCGCGACGCCACCACCGGGCCAGCGTGGGCCCGTCGGCGATCCCGTCGTCGGCCCCCGGCTGGTCGAGATCGGCCAGCCCGGCGAGGGCCTGCCCGTCGGCCACCAGGAGCCGCCCCATCCACCCGCTGGCGCCGGCCACGGCCACGACGGCGCGGGCGAGCGCCGGGTCGGCCGCCAGCCGCTGGCGCCGGTCTGGCCCCAGCCGGTCGAGCACGAGGTCCACCCGGGCCGGGTCGGCCGACCGCCGCACCAGGACGTCGAGCGAGGGGGGACCGGCCACCTCGGCATCCTGCCCCGGCGAGCCCGTCCGCCGTCGGAGCGGCGGTGCGGGACCCGGCGTACCCTCGCCGGCCGTGACCCCGACCCAGCTGCGTGCCTTCGTCGCCGTGGTCCGGCTGGGGTCGGTGAAGGCGGCGGCGGCCGAGCTCGAGGTCACCGAGGCGGCGGTCTCCGGGCACGTGGCCCAGCTCCGGCGCGAGCTCGACGACCGGCTCTTCGTGCGGGCGTCCTCCGGGCTGGCCTTCACCCCCGGCGGCCTGCGGCTGGCCAGCCGGGCGACCGAGATGCTGGGGCTGGCCGATCTGACCGTCCGCGAGGTGAGCCAGGCCGGCCAGGGCCAGCGGATGCTCCGGCTCGCCGTCACCAGCCTGTTCGCCGAGTACGCCGCTCCCGGGCTGATCGAGCTCTTCGCCGGACGGGCCGCCGACCTCGAGGTCGAGCTGAGCGCCGTGCCCGTCGCCCAGTTCGCCGGGCTGCTGGCGTCGCGAGCGGCCGACGTGGCCATCGGGCCCCGCCCGCGCGGGGTCGTCGAGGACCTGGCGGCCACGCCGTTCCTCAAGTACCAGGTGATCCTCGTCGCCGGCGCCGGTCACCCGCTGGCCGAGGTGCGGGCTCGCCCGGAGGCGCTGCGCGAGCAGACCTGGCTCCTCGGGCCCACGGCGGCCGAGAACCAGGGGGCGATGCGCCGGCTGCTGGGCTCGTTCCGGGTGCCCGAGGCCAACCAGCGGATCTTCCAGAGCCACACCGCGGCCCTGGAGGAGGCCTCGCGGGGCCACGGCGTGGCGCCGGCGGTGGCCTTCGTCGTCGCCGACGACGTGGCCAAGGGGCGGCTGGCGCGCGTCGATGTCCGGGGCGGCCAGGCCGACGGGACGTGGACGGCGCTCAGCCTCCCGCCCCACAGCCGGGCCAGCGCCGCCTCCGAGCTGCTGCGGTTCATCACGTCGCCCCGGGCGACCCAGGCCATGCTGCACGGCTCCGGGGCCGACGTCCGCCGCTTCAAGCCCTCGGTCCACGTCACCCTCTGGAGCTGAGCGCTCCTCAGGTGGCCGTCTCGGGGCCGACGAGGGCCAGGGCGTCGGCCAGGGCGCGGAGGCTGTGGGCCGACAGGTGGGCGTCCACGTGGGGGAGGGCGGCGGCCAGCGCCCCGACACGAGGGGCGTAGTCGGGGCCGGCCAGCCGGGGGTTCAGCCACACGACCCGGTGGGCCCGGCGACGCAGGCGGGCCATCGCCGTGCCGAGGGCCTCAGGCGGGTCGGCGTCCCAGCCGTCGGAGGCGATGATCACGATGGCGCCCCGCGTGGCGTCGCCATGGCGGCCCCGGAGCAGCGCCTCCACGTTGGTGGCGATGCGGGTGCCGCCGAAGCGGTCGTCGACGAGGGCGCTGGCCACGTCGACGGCCCGCTCGGGCGAGCGGTGGGCGAGCACCGGCGTGAGCCGGGTCAGCGTGGTCGAGAAGGCGAACACCTCGGCGTGGGCGCCGGTGGCCAGCACCCGCATCAGGTGGAGCAGGGCGGCGGCGTGCGGCTGCATCGACTCGCTGACGTCGCACAGGACGACGACCCGGCGAGGCCGGCTGACGGCCCGCGTGCGCACCAGCTCGACCGGCTCCCATGCGGTGTGGCGGCTGCGGGCGATGGTGGCCCGGAGGGCCACCCGGTGGCCGGCGGGGTGGCGGGCGTGACGCCGGCTGCGCCGACGAGGCCAGTCCCGCACCGCCGTCCCCAGCGACTCGGCCAGCGCGGCCAGCTCGGCGGGATCGAGGTCGGCGAAGGGCTGGTCGGCGGCGCCGGGCCGGTCGCTCGGCCGCCGCTCCGGGACGGCGGTGCCCTCGTCGGTCGCCACCGTGGCCGTGACGGTGGTCGGCAGGGTGGCCCAGGGCAGCGCCGGCCCCTCGTCGGTGGCGTCGGTCTCGGGACCCGGGACCGGCACGAGCGTCGTGTCCTCGGGCGCGTCGTCGAGGCCCGCCGGCCGCCGCCGGGCGTGGGGGTCGACGCCCAGGACGGCGTGGAACACGGCGGCGAAGACGGCGTCGAAGCGCTCACGGTCCGGCTCCCGGCGCAGCAGGGTGACCCGGGCCGTCCAGTACAGCCGGGCCCGGTCCACCGGCGGGCAGGCGCCGAGCGCCTCGGCCAGCGTCTCCGCCGCGGTCAGGGGGACGGCCACGCCCGCGGCTCGCAGGCGCTGGGTGAGGGCCACGGCGAAGGCGGCGCGGTCGACGCCCCGCAGGACGACGACCCCGGTGTCATCGGTGCGGGCCGTCACGACGGTGCAGCAGCGCACGGAGGGCGGCGACCAGCCCGGCGGCGCCGACGGCCAGGGACGACTCGACGACGAGGAGCACCTCGTGGTGGGCGAGGATCACGCCGTCCCCACCTCGGCCAGCACGCTCTGCACGGTATCGCGGTCGTCGGGCGTCTTGGCCACCGCCGCCAGGGTGCGGAGGGCCGTCGCCGGCGTCAGCTCGGTCACGCCGAGGGCGGTGAGGGCGGCGACCCAGTCGATGGCCTCGGCCAGGCCCGGGGCCTTGTCCAGGTCGAGGCGGCGGAGGGTGCCCACGAGCGTGGCGGCGTCGCGGATGAGCGGCTCGCTCCCGCCGGGGACCGAACGGCGCACGATGGCCGCAGCCCGCTCCGGCGAGGGGTAGTCGATCCAGTGGTAGAGGCAACGGCGCTTGAGGGCGTCGTGCAGCTCGCG
Organism: Iamia sp.; assembly: GCA_036009685.1. Taxonomy (GTDB): domain Bacteria; phylum Actinomycetota; class Acidimicrobiia; order Acidimicrobiales; family Iamiaceae; genus Iamia. The sequence continues at coordinate 13,576 of DASYLG010000007.1, forward strand.
GCTGCGGTTCGAGGTGAGCACCACCAGCGGGGGCGTCTCCGCCCGGAACGTCCCCAGCTCCGGGATCGTCACCGACGCCTCGCCGAGGAACTCCAGGAGCAGGGCCTCGAACTCGTCGTCGGCCCGGTCGATCTCGTCGACCAGCAGGACCGGGGGTCGTGGGCCGCGGTGGCGGACGCAGCGGAGGATGGGCCGCTCGTGGAGGAACTCCTCGGTGAACAGGTCGGCGTCGCGGGGCTCCTCGTGGCGGGCCTCGGCCAGCCGGACGGCCAGCACCTGACGCTGGTAGTTCCACTCGTAGAGGGCCTCGCCGGCCGACAGCCCCTCGTAGCACTGGAGACGGATGAGGGGGGACTCCAACGCCCGGGCCAGGGCCTGGGCCGCGGCCGTCTTGCCCACACCGGGCTCGCCCTCGAGCAGCAGCGGCCGGCCCAGGGCGGCGGCCAGGAACAGGGCCGTGGCGGTGCCCTCGTCGGCCAGGTAGTCGACGGCGTCGAGGCGCCGGACGACGTCCTCGGGATCGGCGAAGGCGTCGTTGCGGGGCGCGCTCACGGTGCGATCCGGAGGGCGTCGGCGGCCAGCAGGGCCTCGTGGTCGGCCCGCGTGTCGACGTCGAGCGGCACCGGGCCGGCGACGGGCACCTCGACCACGTCGTGGCGGCCCGACTCCAGCAGCCGCCAGACGCCCTTGTCGCCGTGGAGGTCGGCCAGGTCGGCGAAGGTGCCGGCGCCGAGCCAGAACGGATGGCCCCGCCCGTCGTCGTAGCGGACGACGCCCATCGCGGCGCGGCCCGCCCCGTCGACGAGCGCGGCCACGGTCTCGGGCCGGACACCGGGCTGGTCGCCCAGCAGGAGCACCAGCCCCTCGGCCCGGGGATCGACGACGGCGAGGGCGGCGGCGATGGACGAGGAGCAGCCGTCGGCCGGCGCCTCGCTCTCGACCACGTCGCACCCGGACAGGGCGACGGTGGATCGGACCTCGTCGGCCGCGCCCCCGACGGCGACCACCAGCTGGTCGAATCGGCACGACCGGGCCATCGCGAGCGTGGCGTCGAGCAACGTCGCCCCGCGATACGGCAGCAGCTGCTTGGGCTGCCCGAGGCGCGACGAGGTGCCCCCGGCGAGGACCAACCCGACGATCATCGGTGCCCCATCCGATCGTGGCGCCGATGCGGGCGGTTCGCACGGGGGCGGGCGCCGACGATCGCTGACGGCTCCGCGAGCTCCGCCGTCGGAGATCCCGTCACATCTGCTCGCTCGCGAGGCTCGCTCACGAGACGGAGACCGAGGCGACGTGGTGGTCGCGGCAGCCCGTTCCGCAGTACCAGTGCTCGACGCCGTCGACGACGGCGTGCGGGGCATCCGGTCCGACGATCACGGTCATGCCGCAGACCGGGTCGATCGCCTCGATCGGCCTGGCCGCGCCGGTTCCGGGCGGGGCGACCAGGCCGTCGACCCGGATGGCCTGGACCACCTCGGCCATGATCGACAGGGCGATCTCCTCGGCCGTGCGGGCGCCGATGTCGAGGCCGACCGGCGTGCGCAGCCGGGCCCGCTCGGCGGGATCGAGCTCCATGGCGTCGAGCACGGCCGCTCCCCGCGTGGCACTGGCGACCAGCCCGACGAAGCCGACGCCGGCGTCGAGCGCCCGGCGGATCGTGCCCTCCTCGTCCCGCCCGTGCGTGGACACCACCACTGCCACGGCACCGGGCGGGACGGGATCGCCGGGCGCGGACCGCTCGACGGCGAAGCCCAACGGCTCGCCCAGCCGGGCCACGGCCTCGGCGATCGGGCTGCCGCCGACCAGCCCGAGCAGGGGAGCGGGCAGACGGGGCTCGAGGAAGATCTCCAGGGCCCCGCCCGACAGGCACGGGTTCACGACGGTGGCCGCGCCCGGCGCGTCGGGCGGCGGTGCGTCGCCCTCGGGGAGGATGCGGAGCAGCAGCGCCTCGCCGGCCTCCAGCACCTCGAGCGCGGCCACCCGCACCGAGCCCTCGGCGCACTGGCCGCCGACGAAGCCGTCGATGGTGCCGTCGGCCAGGACCACGGCGCTGTCGCCGGGCCGGGCCGAGGTGGGGCACTGGGCCCGCACGACGGTGGCGTGCACGAAGGGCACGCGATCGGCGACCAGCGCGGCCACTCGCGACGACGTGGGTTCCATCGCCATCTAGACGGGCGGCGTGGGCCGGCCCTGCATGGCGTCCCACACCCGCGACGGGCTCAGCGGCATGTCGGCGTGGCGGATGCCGTACGGCTTGAGGGCGTCGACCACGGCGTTGACGATGCAGGGGGGCGACCCGACGGTGGCCGACTCGCCCACGCCCTTGGCCCCGATGGGGTGGTGAGGCGAGGGCGTCACGGTGCTGCCGGTCTCCCACGTCGGCGTCTCCAGCGCCGTCGGGATCAGGTAGTCCATGAGCGAGCCGCTCAGGCAGTTGCCGTCGTCGTCGAAGGCGATGATCTCCATCAGGGCCATGCCGATGCCGTCGGTGAGCCCGCCGTGCACCTGGCCCTCGATGATCATCTCGTTGATCCGGGTGCCGCAGTCGTCGACGGCCACGAAGCGCCGCACCTTGACCTGGGCGGTGCCCGGGTCGACGTCGACCACGCAGATGTACGCCCCGAACGGGTAGGTGAGGTTCGACGGGTTGTAGCAGATCTGGGCTTCGAGACCGCCCTCGATGCCGTCCGGCAGGTCGCCGGCACCGTGGGCCCGCATGGCGATGTCCTGGATGGTCACCGACGCCGACGGGTCGCCCTTGACGTGGAACGAGCCCTTGTCCCACTCGAGGTCGGCGACGGAGACCTCGAGCATCCCCGAGGCGATGATCTGGGCCTTGTCGCGGACCTTGCGGGAGACGAGGGCGGCGGCCGCCCCCGACACCGGCGTCGACCGGCTGCCGTAGGTGCCGAGGCCGAACGGCGTCTGGTCGGTGTCGCCGTTGACCACCTGGATGTCGGCCGGCGGGATGCCGATCTCCTCGGCCACGATCTGGGCGTAGGTCGTCTCGTGGCCCTGGCCCTGGCTCATGCACGACAGACGGACGACGGCCTTGCCGGTGGGGTGGATCCGCAGCTCGCACCCATCGGCCATGCCCAGCCCGAGGATGTCCATGTCCTTGCGGGGCCCGGCGCCGACGGCCTCGGTGAAGAAGGCCACGCCGATGCCCATCAGCTCGCCCCGCTCGCGCCTCTCGGCCTGCTCGCGCCGGAGGTCCTCGTAGCCGATCATGGCCATGGCCTTGCGCATCGCCGGCTCGTAGTCGCCCGAGTCGTAGACCCAGCCCGTCTTGCTCGTGTAGGGGAACTGCTCGGGCCGCAGCAGGTTCTGCAGCCGCAGCTCGGCCGGGTCGACCTCGAGGTCGTAGGCCAGACAGTCGACCAGCCGCTCGACCAGGTAGACGGCCTCGGTGATGCGGAACGAGCAGGCGTAGGCGACGCCACCGGGGGCCTTGTTCGTGTAGACCGCGGTCATCTTGCAGTGGGCCGCCTCGATGTCGTAGCTGCCGGTGAAGACGCCGAAGAACCCGGCCGGGTACTTGATCGGCGCCGCCGTGCCGTTGAAGGCACCGTGGTCGGCCAGCACGTTGGTGCGGATGCCGAGGATCTTGCCGTCCTTGGTGGCGGCGATCTCGCCCCGCATGACGTAGTCGCGGGCGAAGCCGGTGCTGATGAGGTTCTCGGTGCGGTCCTCCATCCACTTCACCGGCTTGCCCGTCACCAGCGAGGCCACGATCGTGCACACGTAGCCGGGGTAGATCGGGACCTTGTTGCCGAACCCGCCGCCGATGTCGGGGGCGATGATGCGGATCTTGTGCTCGGGCAGGCCGGACACGAGGGCGTAGACCGTGCGGTGGGCGTGGGGCGCCTGGGTCGTGGACCACAGGGTGAGCTGGCCGTCGACCTTGTCGTAGTCGGCCACGCAGCCGCACGTCTCCATCGGGGCCGGGTGGACGCGGGGGTAGACGATGTCCTCGGTGACGACCACGTCGGCCGTCTCGAACACCCGGTTGGTGGCCTCCTCGTCGCCGGTCTCCCAGTCGAAGCAGTGGTTGTCGGTCTTGCCCTCGAGGTCGTCGCGGATGACCGGGGCGTCGGGCTCGAGGGCGCGGCGCACGTCGATGACCGGCGGGAGGATGTCGTACTCGACGTCGATCAGCTCGACGCCGTCGCGGGCCGCGTAGCGGTCCTCGGCCACGACGAAGGCGACCTCCTGGCCCTGGAACCGGACCTTGTCGGTGGCCAGCACGGCCTGCACGTCGTTCGAGAGGGTGGGCATCCAGGCCAGCCCCTTCTCGGCCAGGTCGGCCCCCGTCACCACGGCCAGCACCTTGGGGTGGGCCTGGGCCGCGGAGGTGTCGATGCTGACGATGCGGGCGTGGGCCACCGGCGACCGGAGGATGGCCAGGTGCAGCATCCCGGTGAGCTGGATGTCATCGACGTACCTGCCCCGGCCCCGGATGAAGCGGGGATCCTCCTTGCGGAGCATGCGGCCGTAGCCGACCGGCTTCTGGTCGTTGTCGTCGAACGACTCGGGGGCGAGCCTCTCCTCGATGGTGGTCATCGGCTCGCCACCGTCGTCTCGACCTCGGACTGGCCCCGGCTCGCCGCCGCCTCGTGCATCGCCGCCCACCGGATCGAGCGGACGATCGTCGTGTAGCCGGTGCACCGGCAGATCTGGCCCGAGATGGCCTCGCGGATCGTGTCCTCGCTCGGGTCCGGATCGCGGTCGAGCAGGGCGCGGGCCGTCATCAACATCCCCGGCGTGCAGAAGCCGCACTGCAGGCCGTGGCACTGCATGAACCCCTCCTGCACGGGGTCGAGCACGTCGTCGACCTCGAGGCCCTCGACGGTGCGCACCTCGCGCCCGCCGGCCATGGCGGCCAGGACGGTGCACGACTTCACCGGCTCGCCGTCCATCCACACCACGCACGTGCCGCAGTTGCTGGTGTCGCACCCCCAGTGGGTGCCCGTGAGGGCCAGGGTGTCGCGCAGGAAGTGGACCAGCAGCATGCGGCCCTCGATCTCACGCGTCACCTCCGTGCCGTTGACCGTCATCGTCACCTGCATGGTCAGGACCCCGTTCCGTTGATCCGGCCGACCGAGCGCCGCAGCGCCCGTCGGGTGAGCTCGTCGGCGAGGTGGCGCTTGTAGGCCTCGGTCCCTCGCGCGTCGGTGCTGGGCTCGCAGCTCTCGGCGGCGATGGCGCCCGCCCGCTCGTACAGCTCCTCGGAGGGCTCCTGGCCGCGCAGCGCCTCCGAGATGGCGGGGATGCCGGTGGTGTTGGGGCCGACGGCGGCCAGTCCGACCCGGGCGTCGGTGATGCGGCCGTCGTCCATCCAGACGGCGGCGCCGGCCGAGACGATCGCCCAGTCGCCGGCCCGGCGCTCGACCTTCTCGTAGGCGCTCGAACCGCCGGCGGTGACGGGGATGCGGACCTCGGTGAGCATCTGGCCCTGGCCCACGGCCGTCTCGTACGGACCCCGGTGGAAGTCCTCCATGGTGACGACCCGCTCGCCGTCCTTCGACCGGATCACGCAGCTGGCGTTGAGGGTGGTGCAGACGGCCGAGAGGTCCTCGGAGGGGTCGGCCTGGCACAGCGATCCGCCGAGGGTGCCGCGGTTGCGCACCACCGGGTCGGCGATCACCTTCTCGGCGTCGCCGAAGATCGGGAAGGCGGCGGCCAGCTCGACCGACTCCAGCAGCTCGCGGTGGCGGGTCATGGCCCCCACCCGGATCTGGCCCGCCTCGACCTGGATGTAGCCCAGCTCGTCGTGGAGGTCGTTGATGTCGACCAGGTACTCGGGCGTGGCCAGACGCAGCTTCATCATGGGCAGGAGGCTGTGGCCGCCGGCCACCAGCCGGGCCTCGTCGCCCAGGCGGACCAGCAGGTCCAGGGCGTGGTCGACGCTGGTGGCGCGCTCGTACTCGAACGGGGCGGGTACCTGCATGGGGTCTCCCGGGTCGTGGATCGTGTCCCTTGTCACACGTCCCGACGGGGCCGGTCAACCGCCACCTAAGCCTTTGCTTAGGTGGCCGAAGCGGTCCGGTCCCGAACGCCCGGATCGGACCTTCACCGGCCCACTGATCCGGTCCACGCTGGGTTCACCAACCCCCGAGCCGAAGGACCGCATCGTGCGCAGGATCGTCAACTCCACCTACATCACCCTCGACGGCGTCATCGAGGACCCGCAGGACTGGCCCACGCTGGGCAGCTCCGACGACGCCGGCGGGCAGATCCAGGTCGATCTGCTCCTGTCGTGCGACATCCTCCTCATGGGCCGCCGCACCTACGACGTGTTCGCGGCGTCATGGCCGACGAGATCCGGCGACCCCTACAGCGACCACATCAACGCCATGGACAAGTACGTCGTGTCCTCGACCGTCACCGATCCCGATTGGGAGGGGACCCAGGTGATCGACGGCGACCCGGTGGAGGCGGTGCGCCGGCTCAAGGAGGGCGACGGCGGCGACATCGTCCAGTACGGCTTCGGCGAGCTGTCCTACGCGCTGCTCGAGGCCGGCCTGATCGACGAGCTGCGCCTCTGGGTCCACCCGTTCCTGCTCCGCCCGGCCGACGCGTCCACCTCCATCCTCCGCCCCGGCGATCCCGCCTCGTTCTCCCTCGTCGACGCCACCCCCCTGTCCAGCGGCATCGTCGTCCTCACCTACACCCCTGCCTGAGCACCGCTCGGTCGACACTCACGGCGTGTCGGCGGGCCATCGCCCGACACCTGCTGCGGGTCGGTCGTAGGGATGGCTGGGCACGGCGGGTGGAGCTGTGCGCTGGTCGTGGTCGGCTTGCCTCGGTGGGCCGGG
>DASYLG010000008.1:0-2492 GCA_036009685.1 Iamia sp.
GACGGGGGGAGCGAGCCGTCGGGGCGCGCCCCGCCGGGGTCGCGGCGGGCGGGGCGGGGGCATAGGCGGTCGAGTACATGGGTCTCCTTCGGGTCCCCCCTCTGGCCGCCCCGTGGCGGCCTCGGTGACAGCACGACGGCACACCAGGCCCCGCGGCTGTCCGTCAGCCCCCTCCACACCGAGAGAGGAGGCAACCGTGGATCAGCGAGAGATCGAGCGGTACTGGGACGAGGTCTGGCCCGAGGGCGGCTTCGCCGCGGCGCGGCGGTTCGGCGACCGCATCCTCGGCCGACGCTTCGGCCGCGTGGCGCCGAGCGCCCGCCGCCAGGCGGTCGACGTCGCCCTGTGGCAGATCGCCCGCCACCCGCAGGTGGTGACGAACCCCGAGGCCGTGCTGACGACCCGGGTAGTGTGGCGGGTCCAGAGCGAGATCGCCCGCGATGCGGTCGATGATCGCTGGGTCCCCTTCGCCGACGGCATCGACACCGGCGCTGACCCGACCGGCGGGAACCTGGACGACGTGCCCGAGGAGATCCTCGTCGAGCAGTGCTGGCGGGATGCCGCCTCGGTCCTGGTTCCGAGTGTCCAGGCGTGGATCACCGTCGCCGCCGCCGGTGGGCACCAGGACCGTCTCGCCCTGCGCGCGCAGGTCGGCGCGGTGGCCCAGGGGATCCTCGAACGGGCCGTGGAGGACTCCTCGGTGCGCGCCCGCTGGGAGCACGACCAGCGGTTCGTCGCCTACCAGGTCCTCAGGAGCGTGGACCCGGATCGATGGGGCCGCTACCCGGCTGACCGGCTGCCCACGACCCAGGAGATCCGGACCCTCTCGGAGCGGCCGGCGGCGGATCGCCAGGCGCTCAACTCTCGGGTGCTCGGTCTGGCGATCGACCTCGTCAGCTCGGCCCTTGCCGCGGTGTACGGCGACCTGACCGCCGACGCCGATCCCCCGTCGAGCCCGACGCAGCGCGCTGGTGTCACCGCTCCGCTCGACCTCCGGCCGGTGGTGTCATGAGCACCTCCACCCACTCCCCACCCCCAGGCTTCGACCTCCCCCGGATCGAGGAGGGCCCACCCACCTCGATCACCACCCAGGTCGCCGTCCCCGGGCTCATCGTCGCCGACGTCTCGTGGTCGATGTTCGACGCCCTGGTCTCGGCCCGGCTGGCGCTGATGGGCCTGGTCGAGGATCTCAAGAACCACCCGATCGTGGCCGAGCAGGCCCAGATGGCCATCGTGACCTTCGCCGACACGGCGTTGACGGTGCTGGGCTTCTCGCCCCTGGCCGATCCGGCCGTCACCGTCCCCGAGCTGCACGCGCGGGGCAACGGCACCAACTACGAGGCCGCGCTCGCCGAGGTGCGCCGTCTGCTCCAGGAGGGCCTCCGGGCCCTGGCGACGAGCCCGGACGGCGCCAAGCGCGTCGTCTACCGGCCGACCGTCTACTTCATCAGCGACGGCCAGCCGAACTGCGGAGGCGACTGGGAGGCCCAGCTGCAGGCCATCCGCGCCCTTCCCGTCCGGCCCAACATCATGGCCTTCGGCTTCGCCGACGCCGACCGCTCGACCATCCTGCGGATCGCGGACGAGGGCATGGCCTACTTCGCCCACGACGGGCAGACGCCGTCGGCGGTCTTCGACCAGATCCTGCAGGTCATCTTGAACACCCTCGTCACCGTCACCCAGGGGGTCGCCGGTGGGCAGGCCACCGGTGCCGTGTTCGACCCGTCGACCAGCGCGGCCACCTCCGGCCTCGTCCTGCTCGACAAGGTCGATGTGACCTGATCGAACCCCCCCACCTCTCCGCGACGAGCCCAGACGTCAGCACGTCTGGGCTTCGTCGCGCCGGCGCGACCGGCGACGAACCAGGTGTCACCGCCGGGAGACGCCGTCGGCCGACTCGATCATGGACACCTCCCTCGTGAGCCCCGACCTTGACGTCGACCTCGATCTCGACCTCGGCCTCCCATCCCCGGACGAGCCGATGCTCGCGGCCCGAGCCGCCACCGAGCCGGACGTCGCCGCCTCGGCGCTCTCCGTCGAGGGGTTGGACATCCGTGCGACCAGCCTCCGGGGCGCGCATCACGAGATCCTCGGCCAGCCCCGCCAGGACGCCTTCGGCCTGCTGGAGGGCGACGGGTGGATCGCGCTGGGCGTGGCCGACGGCGTGGGCTCGTGCCGTTACAGCGAGCTGGGCTCGGTGGCGGCCCTCAGAGGATGCCTGCCGGCCCTCCTCGACGTCGTCGCCGGATCGTCGTCGGACCTCGACATCACCGCGGTGACCGAGCCCGGGCGAGCCCTCATCGCCGAGGTCGGGGCTCGCCACGGCGTCGATGGCAAGGACCTCTCCACGACGCTCACGGTGGCCGCCGTCCGCACCGCTCCCGATCCCGACGGACGCCGCCGGTGCCTGGTGGTGATGGCCGGCGACTCTCCTGTCTTCGTCGTCGATCCCGAGGGGGCGTGGTCCCGGATCTCGCCCGAGGAGCGAGGTG
>DASYLG010000009.1:0-21787 GCA_036009685.1 Iamia sp.
CCGTGCGGGCCGAGCTGGCCTCGCTCCAGACGTCACGGTCCACCGCCGATGCCGCCTCCCGGGCCCGCCTGGCCGAGGCCCTGCAGAGCCAGATCGATGCCGCCGACCGCCTCGACCGCATCATCGACCAGACCTACGACCAGCTCCGGCTGATGGACGCCCGCATGGACAACGCCGTGACGCGGGCCCTGGAGATCTCGGTCAGCGCCACCGACTCGGCCGCCTACGGCCACCTCGGCGCCGAGGTCGACGGTCTGGTCGACGATCTCGAGGCCCTGCGGCAGGGTCTCGAGGAGGTCCGCAACGTGGACCCCGGCACCGCCCAGCCGGGCTGATCGTCACGAGCGGTACGCACATCGGCAGCCTCGTGCGAGTGAAGGGTCGTGGAGGCACCGATGACGACCGATGACGTCGCGACCGAGGGGCGAGATGCCCGGCTCGGGTTCGACGATGTGTACCGATCCGACTGGCACCCCGTGGTGGCGCTCGGCTGGACCCTGACCGGGTCCCGGGCGGCCGGCGAGGAGCTGGCCCAGGACGCGTTCCTCGACGCCTACCGGCGGTGGGACCACGTCGGCACCCTCGACCGGCCCGGGGCGTGGGTCCGGCGGGCCGTCGCCAACCGGGCCGTGTCCCACCGCCGTCACCTCCGGGTGGTGGAGGCGGGGTCGGCCCGGCTGGCGACGGCGGCCCGCGTCGCCCAGGACGCCGCCTCCTCGCCCCCGGCCACCGACCCCGCCTTCTGGGCCGCCGTGCGGGCCCTCCCCGAGCGCCAGGCCCAGTGCCTGGCCCTCCACTACCTCGAGGACATGGCCATCGACGCCATCGCTGCTCTGCTCGACTGCCGGGCCTCGACGGTCCGTGTCCACCTCTCCCGCGGTCGCCGCACGCTGGCCCGCACCCTCGCCCCTACCACCTCCGAGGAGGACGCGTGACCGACGATCGCACCCTTGCCGACCTCGACACCCGCGCTCGAGCGGCCGCCGCCGGCGTGCGCACGGCCGTGGCTGACCGCCCGATCCCGGCGTTCGACCCCGACCTCGTCCGCATCGACGTCGACGCCCGCCCCGAGCGCCCGTCCCGGACCCGCCCGGCGATCGGCCTCCTCGCCGCCGCGGCCGCCGTCCTGGTGGTCGTCGCCGCCGTGGTCGCGCTGGCCGGCCAGGGCGACCAGGACGGCGCCCCCGCCGACCGCCTCGGCGCCGACGAGCTCCGCCGCTACGCCCTGGGCGAGGTGCCCGAGGACTACGAGGTCGCCGGTGTCCAGGACGGGCCCGTCGGGTTGCCCGACGGGGAGCTCGGCCCGGCGACCGTCTACGGCTCCGACCCGTCGCACCCCGTCCTCGCCGTGGCGGTGCTCCCGCCGTCGGACCCGGGCGGCTGCGCTCTCCCCGACGCGCCGGACGACTGCGAGACCGACGTCGAGTCCGGCGACGTCCCCCTCATCGCCCAGGACCTCCCGTCGATCGACATCGGGGGACGGCGGGCATGGGACGCGGCCTCGACGATCGGCGGCGAGGGCGTCATCGTCGAGGTCGGCGACCAGCTGGCGCTGGTGCTCGGCACCCCTGCGCGAGCCGACGCCCTCCAGGATGTGGCGGCGGCCGTCGAGGTGGGAGCCAGGCGTGCGTCCGTGCCCGCCGCCGCCCTCCCGGAGGGGCTTCGGTCGCTGGGGGACGTCCCGCTGACGACCGTCCTCGGTCAGTACGCCGCCAGCCTCGGACCGCTCGGCACCTTCGACCCGATCACGACGTGGTCCATCTGGTACTCGCACCCGGTGTCCGGAGAGGGCGTGGCCGGCGGCACCATCGCCGTGACCGTGCGGGCGGGAGGACCTCTGCAGGTCGCCCTCCCCGTCCTGGCGGCCGTCGAGCGGGAGCAGGTCACGGTGCGGGGGCACCCCGCGATCCTGACCCGGGTCGAGCTGGGCGCCTCCGCCGGGCCGGCCTCGTGGTGGTCCTTGCGCTGGGAGGAGCGGCCCGGCGAGGTGGTCGAGGTCCTGACCGCCGCCCTGGAGCCGACCCTGGACGCCGAGGACGTGCAGGGTCTGGCCGAGGACATCGTGGTGGTGGCGGCGGACGAGGTCCCCGGCCTCCGTCAGCAGGTCGCCGACCGGGACCTGAACGACCCGGGGGTGACGCTCCTCGGCCGGGGCACCGGGTCCGACGGCACGCAGTGGACGTTCGTCCACGGCACGGCCGACGCCAACCTGGCCTCCGGGCTGGTCCTCCGTCTCGGGACGACCGTCACGCGGTGGTCGGCGAGCGCCGGCGGGACGGGCGAGGGCCTGGAGGATCCCCCGTCGAGCGCTCCGCTCGCCGAGCAGTGGGCCATCGTCGAGAGCGATGGCCAGGCGTGGGCCTACGGCCCGGCGACCCCGGAGGTCGCGGCGGTGGAGATCCACGACGGGGCGGACGGCCTCCTCGGCGAGGCCCGGCTCCTCGAGGCTGACGGCATCAGGGGCTGGGTCGCCGAGCTCCCCACGGTGAGCACCTCGACGGGCGAGGCGGACGAGATCGTCGTCGTGGCCCTCGACGCCACCGGTGCCGAGATCGACCGCGGCCAGATGTGAGGACCGGTGGACTACTGCTGGCCGCCGAAGGGGTTGTTGCCGGCGAAGCCGGTGCCGAAGAGGTCGCCCAGGCTCGACGGGACGCCCTGGGCGTTGGTGGCCATGGCGTTGAACGGCGGCATCATCTCGGCCGGCTGGACGATGACCTGGCCCTCGCCGCTGAAGTTCATCTGCCAGCTCTCGCCGGTGTTGCCCCGCATGGAGGTGACCGACGAGCTGGTGACGGCGGCCTGCATGCTCACGGCCAGCGACGAGCTCCAGCCGAGCACGGCGTCGGCGTCGGCGAAGTAGTAGTTCGACGGGTCGACGTTCATCACCAGCGGGGCGCCCTGCGAGCAGGCGACGAAGTGGCCGTTGCCGGTCAGCTCGATGTTGAAGGCGTCCATGCCGCCGACCCTCTGGCCGCCGGTGTCGACGCGGACGACGTCCCACCGCAGCCCGCTGCTGAAGGCCAGGAGGTTGTCCTTGTCGATGGTGAAGGCGTCGCCCTTGAGCTCGAGGATGAAGAGGTCCTGGGCCTGGTTGGCGAAGTAGACGGTGCCGGCGCCGGCGACCTTCATGAGGGGCAGGGCCTGGCCGCCGAAGCTGGCGGTGACCTGTTGGGCCCACGACCGGGAGTTGCCGTCGAAGGTGACGCCACCCTGGTAGGCGATCATCGAACCGGCCTTGGCGAAGAGCTCCTTCATCCCCGACTGCTGGCCGAGGGTGACCTTGAGCATCTTCGAGTTCTGGAGGGCGAAGGCGTCGGTGTTCTCGATCGGCGTGTTGCCGAACAGCGTGTCGCGCCCGAAGCCGTCGGAGCCGGGAGCGCCGTAGATGTTGCCCATGCCCGGCGGCTGCCCGTAGCCCGGTGGGTAGCCACCGGGCTGGCCGGGCATGCCGGGCTGCGGGGGATAGCCACCCGGCTGGCCCGGCTGGGGCGGGTAGCCGCCCGGCTGGCCCGGCTGCGGGGGATAACCACCGGGCTGGCCGGGTTGCGGCGGGTAGCCACCTTGGGGGGGATAGCCCATGGGTCTCTCCTCAACCTCTCACGGAGAACTTGGACGACGCATCCTCGGCCGGCTGGACCACGACGAAGCCCTGGCCCTGGAAGCCGAGCTGGAAGGCCTCGCCGGAGCCCCGGCCGGGGATCAGGCTGCTGAACTTGGCCGTGCGCCGGGGCGTGATCTGGAGCCCCTCGGTGAAGGCGACGAGCGCATCGGTGTCGACGAACGTCGGCGCCTCGCGGGTGTCGAGCACGGCGGGCGTGCCCCGGCTGGTGAGCGCCACCCAGCCCTGGCCCCGGAGCACGACGTTGAACATGCCCATCCCGGAGAAGGCCATCTTCACGTCCTTCACCCGCTCGATGCCCCACTGGAGGGTGTTCTCGAAGGCGAGGATGTTCGGGCCGTTGACCGACAGAGCCTCGTTGCTGAGCTGCATCACCACCACCTCCTTGCCGTAGTCGGCGACGTAGAGCTCGCCCTGCCCGGTGGCCTGCATCAGCTGGACGCCCTCGCCGGTGGCGAACGACTTGATGATGCCGCTCATCGACGGCGGGTTGGGGTTGAAGTCGATGAGGCCCTTGTAGGCCACCATCGCCCCGGCCTTGGCCATGACGTCGACCCCCGGCTGCATGATGATCTTGGCCATCTTCGAGCCGTGGTTCGACATGCGGTCGCCGATCGGCGTCGCCTGGTACTGCTGCATCAGGAAGCCGTCCATGGTGCTCCTTTCAGACCTCGTAGGGCTGGACGACGACGAAGGACTCGCCCATCCCCATGAAGTCGAGGCATCCGGCCTCGGCCGACTGGCCGGCGTACAGGTTGCGTTGGACCCTGACCTGGTTCGACACGCTGACGCGCATGCCGGCGGACCAGGCCACGGTGGCGTTGACGTCGGTGGAGGTCGGGCCGGCCACCGGGATCGTCATCGGGGTGCCGTGGGTCATCACGACGACCGTGCCCTGACCCGTCACCTCGATGTGGAAGAAGCCGCCGCCGGGGAGGCCGGCGCTCTCCATCCGCTTGGTCTCCACCGAGAGGGTGGCGTCCATGCAGAGGATGTTGTTGGCGTTGATGTTGATGGTCCGGCCGTTGAGCTCGACGATGTGGAGGTCGGTGGCGTCCTCGGCCAGGAAGACCTCGCCCTCGCCCTTGCAGATCATCATGCTCAGGCCCTGGCCGGTCATCTTGTTCTCGAGCATCTTCTTGAGGCCGCCCGAGCCCTTGTGGTCGAACTCGATGTTGCCCTGGTAGGCGACCATCGAGCCCTTGCGGGTGAGGACCTCGGCGCCGAGGGTGACCTTGATCATCTTCGAGCTCTGCTGGGTGTAGCGCCCGGTGGTGGGCTTCTCCTTGTACTGCTCCAGGCTGTTCATGGCCCCGGGCGGGGTCGGCTGGTACTGCGTGGGCGTGTCGGAGTAGCCGCCGGCGGGGACCTTCGTCAGGTCGACGGCTCCACCGGCCGCCGGGGCCGGCATCGGCGGGGCCTGCTGCGGCGGTGCCGGAGCGGGGCCGCCCGGGGGGGCGCCGAACGGGGGGGCCGGTTGGGGCGGTGGGGCCGGTGCCGGGCCGCCGGGCGGCGGGGCGAAGCCGGTGTTGGGCGGGGCCGGGGCGGGCCCGCCGGGGGGCGGCGCGAACCCGGTGTTGGCGGGCGGGGGAGCCGGCTCGTCGTCGGCCACCTCGCCGCCGTAGGAGCGGATCAGGTCGGCCAGGCCGCCGGCGAAGCCCTGGCCCACGGCGGCGACCCGCCAGACGCTCTTCATGTAGACGTCGCCGATGATGACGGCCCGCTCGGCGGCGAAGTCGGAGCCGGAGAAGGAGAACTTGGCGACCTCCTCGCCGCCGACGACGATCCGGAACCAGCCGCTGGTGATCTGGCCGGCGGTGGCGTCCTCGCTCGCCGCGCAGATCGAGAGCTTGCGGATCTTGTCCGGCACCTTGTCGAGCGTGAGACGGAACGACTCGGTGTCGCCGCTCTGTGCCCCGAGCAGCTGGATCGACTCCTCGGGCGACTTCGGCTGGTTGAAGAAGATGAAGTAGTCGTCGTCGGACAGCTTGTCGGCCTCGTCGAGCCCGAAGCAGGAGATGTCCCACGATCCGGGACCGTCGATCTTCACGCCAATGTAGAGATCGGTGCCTGGGGTCAGGTTCGAGAGCGGACTCTTCTGTCCCCGCGAGAACTCGGTGGCCATCAGCCCCCACTCCTGTCGTCGACGGAGCCCGCAACCTAGCGCGACGACCCGATGCGTCGGGACGTCACCGACCGAGAGCTAGACGTCCTCCTCCGGCACCCACAGGCCGTGGAAGCCGAAGGGCACCTTCACCGGGAGGTGGACCCGGGCGACGGGGCCGGCGGCCACGTCCTGGGCGTCGAGGATGGCGAGGGCCGAGGTGTCGGTGGTGCGGTCGTAGGCGAAGGTCAGGAGCCAGCCCTCGCCCTCGCCCCGGCCGGCGGCGACGAAGAAGACCTCGCCGGCCCGCTCGTGGGGGCCCGGGTCCCAGACCTGCTCCCGCCCCGTCTGCATGTCGCGGTGGAGGGTGCCGGCGAACTCGAAGCCGTAGTCGCCGGTGTCGTCGGTGGTGACGTACCAGGCGTGGCGGTGGTCGAGCCCGGTGCGGCGCCGGTCGATGGAGGGGAGGTCCATGTCGACGTCGTTGAGCTGCTCCTGGCGGAGCGTGAGATCGGTCCCGCCGGTGCCGATGCGCCACTCGGTGAGGCGCGACGCCACCAGGTCGCCGTCGGGGCCGAAGGCGGACCGCAGCTGGTTGACCCGGAGCACGACGTCGTCGCCCTCGCGGTGGGCGTTGGTGCCGTGGAAGACGAAGCTCGGCTCCATGTCGACCCAGCGCATCTCGGACGAGGGGCCGCCGAGGGGCATGACGCCGACCCGCGTCGGGGCCCCGTCGGCGTCCCAGCCGTAGGGGAAGCCGGGCACCGAGCCCTCGATGCCGAACAGCACCGGCCCGATCCAGAAGATGACGTCGGTGGCGGTGACGGCGAAGTCGTGGATCATCGTCGCCACCGGGATGTCGACGGGCTGGCTGCTGATCAGACGACCCTCGGCGTCGGCCACGTGATACGTCAGCAGCGGGTCCATGAACCCGTAGCCGAAGAAGTGCATCTGACCCGTGGCCGGGTCGATCTTGGGGTGCGCCGTGCACCACGTCGACAGCCGCCCGTCGAAGTCGTAGGGGCCGACGGTGGTCAGGTCCTGGGTGAGGATCTCGTAGGGGAAGCCGACCTCGCCGAGGGTCAGCAGCTTCCCCGCGTGCTGGACGATGGCCACGTTGCTCTGGCTGATGTCGCCGCCGGGGATGCCGGCGTCGGCGAACTCGATGCCCTGCTCGTAGAGCGTGGTGCGGACGAAGCGGTTGCGGTACCAGGTGGCCTTGCCGTCCTCGATCCGGAGCCCGTGGACCATCCCGTCGCCCATGAACCAGTGGGGCGAGCGGCCGGTGGTGGAGTTCGAGCCGTTGCGGACGTAGAGGCCCGACAGGTCCGACGGGATGGTGCCGGTGACGCGCAGGTCGGTGATGGTCGACTCGTCCTGCACGGGGGCGAAGGCGCCCTGCTCCCAGTACGGCGTGTCGGGGTCGTAGGCGGGCACGCCGGCGGCCGGCCCGCGGGGCGGGGTCGTCGTCGTGGTGGTGCCGCGGCCGGCGCGGCGGCCGTCGTCGTCGCCCCCACAACCGGCCAGGGCACCGACGCCGCCGAGCGCCAGCCCGGCCGCTCCCAGCCCCATGGCCCGCAGCACGGCGCGCCGCTCGACCACGACCTCGCGCGCGACCGGGTGGATCGGTCCATGCCCCCTGCTGCCCATGGGGCGGCACGCTACCTCGGGTCGGCGCCTCGGATCGTTGCCGATCCGGCAACGGCCATTGCCGACCGGGCAGGTCGGTCCGTACCGTCCCTTCCATGGACACCACCGACCCCACCGCATCCACCTACGACGTCGTCATCGTCGGCGGCTCCGTCGCCGGGCTGTCGGCCGCCCTGGTGCTGGGGCGGGCCCGGTTCCGGGTGGCCGTGATCGACGCCGGCCACCCCGTCAACGAGGGCGTGGCCCACTCCCATGGCTTCCTCACCAACGATGGCGCCTCCCCGGCCTCCCTCGTGGCCACGGGCCGGGAGGAGGTCGCCGGCTACGGCGTGGAGCTGGTCGACGACGCGGTGGTCCGGGTCGTGCGGGGCGACGACGGCTTCGTGGTCGAGCGGGCCGGCGGGCCGCCCCTGGTCGGGCGGCGTCTGGTGCTGGCCACCGGGATGCGGATCCCCCTCCCGGATCTGCCCGGCCTGGCCGAGGTGTGGGGCGGCGACGCCGCCAACTGCCCCTTCTGCCACGGGTGGGAGGTGCGGGACCAGCCCGTCGCGGTGGTGGGCGAGGCGCCGATGGTCGCCCACCTGGCCGGGCTCCTGACCCAGTGGAGCGACGACGTGGTGGCCTTCCTCCCCGAGGGGGTCGAGGCCAGCGGCATCGGTGTCTTCGTCGAGCGGCGGCGCCCGACCGGGCTGGTCGTGGACGACGGCCGGCTGCGCGGCGTCGTGGCCGAGGGCGGCGACGTGGTGCCCCGCACGGCGCTGTTCGTCGGGGCCATGGCGGTGCCCGCCTCGCCCCTGGCCGAGAGCCTCGGCTGCGCCCTCGCCGAGACCGGCTTCCCCGTGGTGGACGACGACGGCCTGACCTCGGTGCCCGGCCTGTGGGCCGTCGGCAACGCCGTCACCATGAAGCGGGGCCTGGTCGAGTCGGCGGCCAGCGGCTCGATGGCCGCCCGCATGGTCGTCGTCGAACTCATCCACACCCGCCACCCGGCCCCGGCCTGACGACCCCCTCGGATCCGGTGGTTGACGAGATTACGGAGATATGTGTAATCTCGACAACATGAAGCAGGAGGACGCCCTCGCCTTCGCCGACTCGGTCGGCCGGTTCTTCGCCCGGCAGTACGGGATGCCCCCGATGGCCGGTCGCGTCCTGGGCTGGCTGCTGATCTGCGACCCGCCCGAGCGCACGGCGGCCGAGCTGAGCGAGGAGCTGAAGGCCAGCCGCACCGCCATCGGCACCGCCGTCGACGCCCTCGAGCGCTCCGGCGGGCTGGTCCAGCGGCGCCGGGCGGCGGGCGAGCGGGCCGACCGCATCTCGGTCGGCCTCGACGTCTGGGACCGCAGCCTCGACACCCCTGAGGAGTACGCAGGCATGGCCGAGCTGTGCCGGACCGGTCTGCGCCTCCTCGGCGACGACGCCCCGCTGGAGCGTCGCCGCCGTCTGCTGGAGACGGAGGCCTTCAGCGAGTTCCTGGTCGAGCGCACCGTCGCCATGGCCGCCGAGTGGCGCGAGCACCGCGCCCGTCTGGTGGCCGACGGCCGCCTCCCCGAGTAACCCCCCGCACCCGCACCAAGGAGAACAGCCATGTCCGCACCCCCTGCTTCGACGCGCCCCGACGGCGACGTCGCCATCCACGCCCAGGACGTCCGCCAGACCTTCGGCACCGTCACCGCCCTCGACGGGCTCGACCTCGCCGTCCCGACCGGCACGGTCTTCGGCCTCCTCGGACCCAACGGTGCGGGCAAGACGACCCTCGTCCGGATCCTCGCCACCCTGCTCCGCCCCACGGCGGGACGGGCGAGCGTGCTGGGCCACGACGTCGTCGACGCGCCGCTGCCCGTCCGCCGCCGCATCGGCCTCGCCGGCCAGCTCGCCTCGGTGGACGAGGAGCTGACCGGTCGGGAGAACCTCGAGATGGTCGGCCGGCTCTACCGGCTGTCGCCGGCGCAAGCCCGTCTGCGGGCCGACGAGGTGCTCGAGCGGTTCTCGCTCCAGGACGCGGCCCACCGGCGGGTCGGCACCTACTCCGGCGGGATGCGGCGGCGGCTGGACCTGGGCGCCAGCCTCACCGGCCGCCCGCCCGTCCTGCTGCTCGACGAGCCGACCACCGGGCTCGACCCCCGCACCCGCCAGGAGCTGTGGGACGAGGTCGACGAGCTGCGCCGCGAGGGCACCACCGTCCTGCTCACCACCCAGTATCTGGACGAGGCCGACCGGCTGGCCCAGCGCATCGCCGTGGTCGACCGCGGGCGGGTGGCGGCAGAGGGCACGGCGGCCGAGCTCAAGGCCACCATCGGCCAGGACGTGCTGGTGGTGCGGCTGGCCGCCCCCGAGCACACCGGCGCGGCGGCCGACGCCCTGGCCCCGCTGGCCGCGGGCGAGCCGGTGGTCGACGGTGCGGGCGGCGAGGTCCGGCTGCCCGTCGCCGACCCCGCCCTCTCGGCCGAGGCCGTCCGCGTCCTCGACGCCCTCGGCCTCCGCATCGCCTCGATCGAGCTCCAGCGTCCGAGCCTCGACGACGTCTTCCTCAGCCTCACCGGCCGCCTCCCCGACGCGCCGGACGCCACCGACCCCGAAACGGACACGCCATGACCACCACCCTCGAAGCCCGCCCCCGCGACACCGCCGACCTCGCCCCCGCCGAGCGGACCCGCCTCACGCTGGGCGAGACCCTCACCGACAGCCGGGTGATGGCCCGGCGCCAGCTGCGCAAGATCCTGCGTCGTCCGACCTACGCCATCTTCGCCCTCGTCCAGCCGGTGATGTTCCTGCTGCTGTTCCGCTACGTGTTCGGTGGCGCCATCGACACCGGTGGGCCGGCCTACGTCGACTTCCTGATCCCTGGTGTGATGGTGCAGTCGGCCGTGTTCGGCGCCCTCATGACGGGCATGGGCCTGGCCGAGGACATCGGGGCCGGCGTGGTCGACCGGCTGCGCTCGCTCCCGATGGCCCGCTCGGCCGTGCTGCTGGGGCGCACCGCGGCCGACATGGTCATGAACATCGCCACCCTGCTGGTGATGTTCGTCGCCGGGCTGGCGGTGGGCTTCCGCCCCCACGGATCGCCGCTCGAGCTCGTGGGCGCCCTGCTCCTCGTGATCGGCTTCGCCTACACCTTCTCGTGGATCAGCGGGTTCATCGGCCTCGCCCTGCGCGACATCGAGACGGTGTCGTCGGCCGGGCTGATCTGGGTCTTCCCGCTCACGATGTTGTCGTCGGCCTTCGTGCCGGCCGATTCGATGCCGGGACCGATCGGCGCCTTCGCCGACGTCAACCCCATCACCCTCGCCGTCGACGCCACCCGCGCCCTGGCGTCGGGTCAGGGCGACGCCCTCGGTCCCGCCCTGGGCACCATCGCCTGGCTGGTCGCCCTGCTGGCCGTCTTCGTCCCCCTCGCCACCAGGGCCTTCAAGAAGGCCTAGCGAGCGAAGAGCTCCGCCAGGTCGACGGTCCACCCCGGGATCAAGGGGGTCGTGAGGGTCTCCGTGTCGGTGTGGATGGATGTGGTCCCGCCCGCCCGGTGGACCGTGACCCGATCGGCCTCGCCGTCGACGATCCACACCTCCTGGACGCCGGTGTCGAGGTAGCCGTGACGCTTCCGGCCGAGGTCGTGGTGCCGGGTCGAGGGTGACAGCACCTCGATCACCAGCGGCGGGACGAGGGGATGTGCTCGTCGTCGGCCATGACGGTGCCGGCCGGAAGCCAGATCAGGTCGGGGACGAAGACGTTGTGATCGTCGACCCGCAGGTCCTGGGGGAGGACCAGCTCGCCCACGGCTCCCTCGAACCTCCAGTGGGCGAGCAGCAGGCGTTGGACGATCTTCTGGTGGCGCAGCTCGGGGCTGTCCGTGGGGATCACGAGCTCTCCGTCGATCAGCTGAGCGAACGGCAGCTCGATGTGGGCGGCGAAGAACTCGTCGGCCGTCATCCTGTCCCTGGCTGCGGGGGGCATGACGGCGACGGTACCCGATTCCGTGTGAGATGACACGAGGTATCTCGAAACGCCTCAGAGGTGTGTGGTGACCTGGGTGACGTCGGTGTTGGTGGCCAGGATCTCGCCGTCGGCGGACGCCAGGGTCAGGTCGAGCGTGAGCGAGCCCTGCACGTCGGGCACCATGAGCTGGATCGTCGTGACCCGCACGCAGGCATCGGCGCCGACGGCGCCACCCGCCCGCCACGTGTGCTCGCCACCGGGCCAGCGCGCCACCACCGTGGCCGTCACCCCGTCGAGCGGCGTGCGGAGGTCGCTCACCACGTGGACGTCGAGCGCCAGGGCGTCGCCCGGGTGCACGTGCTCGGGCAGCTGGTCGGCCACGACGATCACCGGCCGGCAGGCGGCCTGCAGCGCGTCCCAGGCCGGCGTCGCCACCCGCGCGTGGTCGAGCAGGGCGGAGCTCACGGCGGGCTGGGGGTCGGTCAGGGTGTGGACCACGACCCCGCCGGTCGGGCGGTACTTGAGCCGCCGGAGCTCCTCGACCTGGCGGCGCACGACGCCGGCCTGGTGCTCCTGCGTGGCCGTCTTCCAGTCCTCGTAGGAGCCGAAGTCGGCGGGCGGGACGTGGCGCTCGAAGAGCCGGCGCTGGAGGCCGTGGCCCCGCACCAGTCCGTCCCAGTCCAGGTCGGGCCAGCCGGAGGCGTCGACGAAGTCGTCGGTGGGCGGCACCGAGGCGGGGGCGACGAGCATGACGAAGCGGACGAAGCGGGGGAGGAGCCGGGCGAAGGCGGGCAGCTGGCGCTCGTCGCCACCGCCCCAGCCGAACCGCAGGTGGGTGTCGGTGCCGTCGAGCTTGGGCGGGTGGGGCGCCACGCCGGAGTGGGCGACGACGGGGCGGGTCCCGTCCTGGCGCTGGAGGGTCCGCTTGATCGAGCGGTCGAGCACCGAGGCGTTCCACGACGGCACCTGCTGGCGCAGTGCGGTCCGCCCGATCGACGCCGGCACGGGCCCGATCTCGGGGTCGACCTCGACCGGGAAGGGCTCGTCGTGCCCGCACCAGATGGCCACCGACGGGTGGTGGCCCAGGAGGTCGACGGCCTCGCGGGCCTGACGCATGGCCTGCTTGCGCAGGGTCCGGGCGTAGCCGCCGTGGAGCGGGAGGTCCTGCCACAGCAGGAGCCCGGCCTCGTCGGCCGCCTCGTACAGCTCGGGGTGGCCGATGTGGGAGTGGACCCGGAGGAGGTCGAGCCCGCCGTCGACGGCGCGGGCGACGTCGGCCCGGACCTCGTCGGGGGTGGCGTCGGCCAGGGCGGCCCGGGTCGGGAGGTAGGTGGCGCCCTTCAGGAACAGCCGCTCGCCGTTGACCGACGCCGTCCAGCCCCGCATGGCGACCTGGCGGAAGCCGACCCGGCGGCTGCGGCGGTCGCTCAGCTCGACCGGGGCGCCCTCGGCGTCCGACTCGGGCACGCCGACCTCGACCTCGACGCCGTGGAGGGGCTGGTCGCCCAGGGCGTGGGGCCACCAGAGGTCGGGCTGGGGCACGACCGCGATCCAGGTCAGCTGGTTCTCGCCGGCGGCCAGTGTGTGGCTCTCGACCACCTCGACACCGGCGACCGTCGTGCGGACCTGGACGGTGCCGGCGTCGGCCGCGTCGAGCACGGCCCGGACGCTGATGACCGCCTGCTCGGCCGACGCCTCCCGGCACAGCACCCGGAGGTGGCGGATCCGCACCGGGCCGCTGCGCTCGAGCCGCACCGGGCGCCAGATGCCGCCCGGGTTGAAGGCGGGGTCGATGGCGTCGGAGTGCTGGAAGGCGCCGGTCAGGTTGCGCTTGGCCGCCAGGTTCGACGGCGGGGAGCAGGCCAGCTCGACGCCCAGCAGGTGCTCGGTGCGTTCGGCCAGGCCCTCGGTGACCTCGAAGGCGTGGGGGAAGAAGGACCCCTCGGTGTCGCCCACGTAGGCGCCGTCGAGCCAGACGTCGCCCTGGTAGAAGGCGCCCTCGAGCACCAGCCACCAGCGCTCGCCCTCGGCCGGACGGTCGTGATCGAAGCGGCGGCGGTGGAGGAGCGGGCCGTCGGTGTCGGCGAATGCCGGGGTCGAGCGCCAATGGCCGGGCACGTCGATGGGCTCCCAGCCGTCGTCGTCGGTGTCGTCGAGCCAGGTGCGACGCAGGTCGTCGTCGGCCACGAGGGCGTGCCACCGCCCGGTCAGGTCCATGAGATCGCAGACGCTACCCCTCGGCCTGCGGACCACTCCCCGCCGGTCACGCCCGTCCGCCGTCTTGGGGCGGCTCCACGCCACCGATATCCTGGCGGAAGACCCGGGGGATCTCCCGGGGGGAGGGCCGCATCGGCGGCGGAACTGGGGAGAGAACCCATGAAGAAGGCCATGTCTGCGCTGGTGCTCGTACTGGCGCTGTTCGCAACCGTCGGTTCGTCGGACGACAGCGACTCGGGGAGCAAGGGCAGCTCCGGGACGACCGGCGACTCGGAGACCACTGCGGCCGAGGACGCCGCCACCGATGCCGGCGAGGCCGACGAGGTGGACGACGTCGTGGTGACCGCGTGCGCCAAGGACGACGTCCTGCCCACGGCCAAGGCCACCCTCGAGGTGACCAACAACAGCTCGGAGCCCTCGACGTACTTCATCGAGATCGTGTTCGAGAGCGCCGACGGCAGCACGCAGATCGGGACCGGCAACGCCGCCATCTCGACCCTTGCCCCCGACCAGAAGAAGGTCGAGGAGGTCCGGTCGCTGGAGGATCCGGGTGACCAGGAGTTCACCTGCACCGTCTCCTCGGTGGAGCGCCTCGCCGCCTGACGTGCCGAACGGCCCGATGCCCGATCCCCGGAGCGCCCCTCCGGAGGATCGGGCGGGCCTGCTCCTCCGGCCCGACGTCCTCGTCGCCCTCGGGCTGCTGGTCCTCAACGACCGCTGGCTCAAGGGCCGCGGCCCGGGGTGGTTCACCGGCAAGCTCAGCGACGTCGTCGGCGTCTACCTGTTCCCCCTCGTGCTCGTCGCCACGGCCGAGGTGGCGTGCCGCGTGGTCCGCGCGCGACCGCCCGAGCGGGCGCGGGCTCTCGGCCTCGCCGCCGGCGTCACGGCGGCGGCCTTTGCGGCCGTCAAGCTCAGTGCACCGATCGGCGACCTCTTCCAGGTGACGTTCGGGTGGCTCCGCTGGCCCCTCAGCGCCGGCGAGTCCTGGTTCGCCGGAGACGGCTTCCGGGCGCGAGCGCACGTCGAGCTGGTGCGCGATCCCACGGACCTGGTGGCCGTGCCGATGGCCGGCGTGGCCTGGCTCGTCCACGGTCGCGGCCGTGGCGGGGACGTCCGACGACGGGGGTCGACGGGGCGCCGGTAGGTTGGCCGGATGTCGTCGCGCCCCGCCACCCTCGGCCAGCTGCGAGCGTCCGGTTGGCGCTCGGTGCCCGTCAAGCAGGAGATCCAGCGCAACGCGCTGGCGAAGATCAAGGCCGGCAAGCCGTTGGTCGAGGGCGTCCTGGGCTACGAGGACACCGTCCTGCCCCAGCTCGAGAACGCCGTCCTGGCCGGTCACGACATCGTGTTCCTGGGCGAGCGGGGCCAGGCCAAGACCCGCATGATCCGGTCGCTCACGGGCCTGCTCGACGAGTGGCTGCCCATCGTCGCCGGCAGCGAGATCCTCGACGACCCCTACGCCCCGGTGTCCCGCCCCGCCCGTGACCTCATCAACGAGAAGGGCGACGACGCCCCCATCGAGTGGGTCCACCGCGACGACCGCTTCGGCGAGAAGCTGGCCACGCCCGACACCTCGATCGCCGACCTCATCGGCGAGGTCGACCCCATCAAGGTGGCCGAGGGCCGCTACCTGGCCGACGAGCTCACGCTCCACTACGGCCTCGTGCCCCGCACCAACCGGGGCATCTTCGCCATCAACGAGCTGCCCGACCTGTCCGAGCGCATCCAGGTCGGCCTGCTCAACGTGCTCGAGGAGCGCGACATCCAGATCCGGGGCTACAAGGTCCGGCTCCCGCTCGACGTGCTGCTGGTCGCCTCGGCCAACCCCGAGGACTACACCAACCGGGGTCGCATCATCACCCCGCTGAAGGACCGCTTCGGCGCCCAGATCCGCACCCACTACCCGCTCGAGGTCGACACCGAGGTCGCCATCGCCAAGCAGGAGTCCCGGCCCTTCGAGGTCGAGGGCGTCGACGTCCGCATCCCCGAGTGGATGGACGAGATCGTCGCCACCTTCAGCCACCTGGCCCGTGGATCCAGCAACGTCAGCCAGCGCTCCGGCGTGTCGGTCCGCCTCACCGTCTCCAATCGCGAGACCATGGTCGCCAACGCCGTGCGCCGCTCGCTGCGGCTGGGCGAGGACGTCGTGGCCCCCCGCATCAGCGACCTCGACGCCCTGGCCTCCTCGACCATGGGCAAGGTCGAGGTCGAGTCGTTCGAGGAGGGCCGCGAGGGCGACATCATCGGCAAGCTGCTCAAGCAGGCCGTGCTCACCGTCTTCCGCGACCGCATCGGCACCGGCGTGGCCGGGCCCGTCGTCGACTCCTTCGACGACGGCGAGGTCATCCACACCGGCGAGGACGTCCGGGTGGCCGACTACGCGGCCCGGCTCGACGAGCGCCCCGGCCTGGCCGAGATCGTCGACGAGCTGGCCGGCGAGGGGGCCATCCCGGCCGAGCGGGCCAGCGCCGCCGAGCTGGTGCTCGAGGGCCTCCACCTCTCCAAGCGCCTCAACAAGGACGCCGTCGGCGCCCGCGCCACCTACCGGGGGCGTTGAGCCGGGGAACCAGATCCCGGTCCCGTGAGCCGGGAACCAGATCCCGGTCCCGTGCGTCGAAGCCGGCCGTGACCGGACGGGGACGAGGACGAGCGGTGCTGATCGCGCTGCTGGTGCTCGTCGGGTGCTCGGGGGGCGACCCCGGGTCCTCGTCGTCGGAGGAGGACGGCCGGTCACCGTCGACGGAGACGGGCGCGCCGGATGCGGACGGCGGCGCGCCCGTCGCGACGGGGGATTGGGAGCAGCTCGACGACCTGCCCCTCCCCGGCCGGGCCACGGCCGTCACGTTCTGGGTCGACGGCGAGCTGGTGGTCGTCGGCGGCGACACCTTCACCTGCCCCGACAACGCCGACTGCTTCGGCCCCGACGAGCCGCCGTTCGCCGACGGTGCCGCCCTCGATCCGGCCACCGGGAGCTGGCGGGAGATCCCCGACGCGCCGGTCCCGTTCTCGTACGCCTCGGTCGCCGTCGTGGGCACCGACGCCTATCTCCTCACGAGCGCCAACGCCGCGGTCGAGGGTTCCGCCCCTGCCCTCCTGCGCTACTCACCGGCCGAGGACGCGTGGACCGAGCTGGCCCTCCCCGACGACGATCCGGACTGGTACCAGCTGGTGGCCGCCGGTGACCGGCTGGTGGCGATCAACGGATCCGAGGAGGCCGGCCGGCGGGCCGACCTGGTCTTCGAGGCCGAGTCGGGCACCTGGGCCCCACTGCCCGGCGACCCGTTCCCCGCCTCCTTCGAGCGCGGTGCCGTCTGGTCGGAGCCGCACCTCTACCTGTTCGCCAAGGACCTCGCCAAGGTCAGCGGCCCGCAGCCGGCGGTCCTCCAGGTGGCCCGGCTCGATCTCGCCGCCGGGACGTGGGAGCAGCTCCCCGACTCCGACCGGATCGGGTCCGGCCCCTGGCTGGCCGAGGCCGGCGAGATCACCTCACCGAACCTCGGCTCGGCCGACGGCGGCGAGGTGGACGGCTGGGACCGCGCCTACCAGAACGGCGGAACGCTCGACCTCGGGACCGGCACCTGGACCGATCTGCCGGTCCCGCCGGGGCCGGCCTCGACCATGGACTCCCGGCCGCCCACCTCGGGCATCGTCGGAGCGACCGGCGCCTCCTGGTTCCGCACGGAGGGCTTCGCCCTCGACGTCACCCGGGACGAGTGGGTCGACGTGGCGCCCGTCCCGGACGGGCAGGACGACGCCCGACCCGTCGTCGCCACCGCCGGGCGGGACATGATCGCCGTGGCCGGCTACCGGTGGATCGATCCGCGTCAGTCCGAGGCCGCCATGCTCACCGACGTCTGGATCCGGCGGACCCCGCCATCGGGCTGACCCCCCGGGGCTACCTCGCCCAAGGCTTGGCGCAGTCCCAGACGGCGTCGAGACGGGCGACGCCGGGTCCCTCCCAGGCGTCGGGGTCCTGGTTCCGGCAGCGCACGTCGGTGACGAGGGCGCCCCACGCCGGCTCGAAGGTCAGCTCGCCGCCGGTGGCGGCATTGGGGTTGTCGGGCTCGATCAGCGTGATGTTGACGGCGCCGTAGAGGAGCTGGGCGGCGACCAGCAACCCCAGCAGACGCGCCCGGGGCGCGTCGCCCAGGGCCCGGGCCAGGAGCAGCGCCAGCCCCACCAGGGTCGGGAGCAGGTGGCCCATCTTCCACGGGAAGCGGAGGAACAGGACCTGGGAGACGAGCACGGTGACCAGCCCGAGACGGACCAGCCAGTCGGCCCGCCACCGCAGCAGCACCCGGGCCAGGGCGGGGAGCGCCAGCAGGAGGACGACGGCGGCGAAGGGCCCGACGAAGTACAGGTCCTTGACGAGGAACCGCCCGACCTGGACGAAGAGGCTGGACGTGGGCACGTCGTTCTGGGCGAAGGCGAGCGATGAGTCGGCGGCCCGGTACGACGGCACGTAGAGCGCGAGACCGACGAGCGCAGCCGTCGCCCCGGCGGCCAGGGCGTGGAGCCACGGAGCCGTCCGGTCGGCCTCCCCCGGGACCCGTGGTTCGAGGGCATGGGCGAGGATCAGCCCGACGACGAGGAAGGCGGTCGAGGATCGGCACCCCACGGCCAGCCCGGCCAGGGCGCCGGCGGCCACGGCCCCGCCCCACGTCGGGCGGGAGCGCAGCACCAGGGCGGCCCCGGCCCACAGGGCGAGGGCCCACAGGAAGTCGACGGTGGACGTGGCCGCCACCAGGAACCACGGGTTGGCGACGACCACGGCGACCGACAGCTCTACCCGGCGGACGCCCTCGCGCCGCAGGAGGACGACGAGCACGGCGACCAGGGCGCTGGCCGCCGCCAGCGAGCCGAGGTTGGGCCCGACCGTGCGGCCGATCCACTCGAGCACGCCGACGGCGGTCTCGTGGACCGGGGCACCGGGCGCCCGGCTCGGCATGTACTCGCCGTCGCGGACGATCGTCCGCCCCGAGCGGATCACGGCGCCGACGTCGAGGTCCGTGCCCGGCCCGAGGAACGTCATCGGCACCGCGGCCACGGCGACGGCCACCCCCGCGACCAGCCACCGCCGGTCGAGGGGCGCGGTGGCGTCGGCGGTCACCGCCCCATCCTGGCCGCCATCGCCACCGAGGGGTGACCCACGAGGTGCCAGGCACCTCGTGGGCCGGCCTCCTGGGGCGCACCCGAGCTCCGACGCCCACGAGGTGCCTGGCACCTCGTGAGCGGGGGTAGCGTCGTCGCGGTGACCTCACGCTTCCGGTACTCGCGGTGGGACGGTACGCAGACCGGGCTGGAGTTCGACGCCGACGACGTCCTCGGCGAGGTCACCGACGACCTGCTGTACCACGGCGACCTGGCGGCGGCGCTCCGTCGGCTGATGCAGCAGGGCTTCACCGACCGCAACGGTGAGGACGTCCAGGGCGTCCGCGACCTGCTGGAGAAGCTCCGCGAGGCCCGGCGCGAGCGACTGGAGAACGCCGACCTGGGCGGCGCCTACGAGGACATCGCCAACCGGCTGCGCGAGGTCATCGAGCAGGACGCCGAGGCCATCGACGCCTTCGAGCAGGAGGCCGCCGAGTCCGGCGACGCCCGCCGCCAGGAGCTGACCGAGCAGGTGGCCCAGCAGCGGCGCGACGACCTGGCTGCCCTGCCGCCCGACCTGGCCGGCCAGGTGAAGGCCCTCCAGGAGCACGACTTCACCTCCGACGAGGCCCGCGACGCCTTCGACGCCCTGCTCGACGAGCTGCGCAAGGAGATGGTCGAGTCCTGGTTCAAGGGCATGTCCGAGGCCATGGCCGACCCCGATCCCGAGGCCATGGCCCGGGTCAAGGACATGTTCGCCGCCCTCAACGAGATGCTCGAGCAGCGCGCCGCCGGCCGTGAGCCCGAGTTCGACGCCTTCATGGAGCGCTTCGGCGACATGTTCCCCGAGAACCCGTCGAACCTCGACGAGCTGCTCGAGGCCATGGCCCGCCGGATGGCGGCCATGCAGTCGATGCTCGCCTCGATGAGCCCCGAGCAGCGGGCCCAGCTCCAGTCCCTGTCGGACTCGCTGATGGAGGACATGGATCTCCGCTGGCAGCTCGACCAGCTGGGCGCCAACCTCCGCCAGCTCTTCCCCGACGCCGGCTGGGGCCGCAAGTACGACTTCAGCGGCACCGACCCCCTCAGCTTCGCCGAGGCCGCCGGGCTCATGGACGAGCTGGGCGACCTCGACCAGCTCGAGCAGCTCCTGACCCGGGCCTCGTCACC
The DNA here is from genome assembly GCA_036009685.1 of Iamia sp. Classification (GTDB taxonomy): domain Bacteria; phylum Actinomycetota; class Acidimicrobiia; order Acidimicrobiales; family Iamiaceae; genus Iamia. The sequence goes on from DASYLG010000009.1 coordinate 19,785, forward strand.
CGGCGCGCTCGGCGACGTCGACCTCGATCGGGCCCGCCAGCTCCTCGGCGACAAGGCGGCCCAGAGCCTGGAGCGGATGGGGGAGCTGGTCGAGATGCTCACCGAGGCCGGCCTCATCGAGCAGCGCGAGGGTCGGCTCGAGCTCACGCCGAACGGCCTGCGCCGCATCGGCCGCAACGCCCTGCGCGACATCTTCGCCAAGCTCGACCCGACCCAGCTGGGCCGGCACGAGATCGACCGCACCGGCAGCGGTCACGAGCGGGCCGACGAGACCAAGGCCTACGAGTTCGGCGACCCCTTCAACCTCCACATCGAGCGCACCATCCGCAACGCCCTGGCCCGCCAGGGCGGCGGCACGCCGGTGACCCTCACCCCCGACGACTTCGAGGTCGAGCGGACCGAGCACACCACCCGGGCCTCGACCGTGCTGATGATCGACCTGTCGCTGTCGATGCCGATGCGCGACAACTTCCTGCCGGCCAAGAAGGTGGCCATGGCCCTCCACCACCTCATCACCACCCAGTTCCCCCGTGACTTCATCGGGCTGGTGGGCTTCAGCGAGGTGGCCCGGCCGATCGTGGCCCACGAGCTGCCCGAGGTGTCGTGGGACTTCGTCTACGGCACCAACATGCAGCACGGGTTCATGCTGGCCCGCAAGATGCTCTCGGGCCGGGGCGGCACCAAGCAGATCATCATGGTCACCGACGGTGAGCCCACCGCCCACCTGACCGAGCGGGGCGACCCCGTCTTCCACTACCCCCCGGTGCAGGAGACGATCGACGCCACCCTCACCGAGGTGCTGCGGGCCACCCGCGAGGGCATCCGCATCAACACCTTCATGCTCGACGCCACGCCCTACCTCCAGCGCTTCATCGAGAAGCTGACCGAGCTCAACCGGGGTCGGGCCTTCTTCACCACGCCCGAGACCCTGGGCGACTACGTGCTGGTCGACTTTCTCGAGCAGCGCCGCTCGACGTCCCACCGCCGCGCCGGCTGACCCGCCCGCGGGCCGCCCGGCGGGGCGAGAGGTCGGCTACGGTCCGCCCGTCCGGTGGCAGGGGGTCGCCGGCGCAGCAGGGGGAACCGCATGCACCGACCGCGCCTCGTCGCGACCGTCCTCGCCGCCGCCACCGTCCTCGTGGGCGTGGGCGTCGCCAGCCCGCCGGCGGGGGCCGACGGCACCAGCGCGGTGGCGCTGAGCTGCCAGGCGCCGGTCGTCGGGGCGACGCAGACCTCGGTCGACGTCACCGCCACCGACAGCGCCGACCCGATCCTGGTGGGCGGCAGCGTCACCAACACCGTGAAGGTCCCAGTGCCGGCGCTCGACGACCTCCCGATCTCGGTCACGGTCAAGGAGGTGAAGATGACCACGGCCATCCCCGCCGGCGTGACGGTCACCGGCGTGACGTTCACCCCGTCGAGCTTCACCGGGACGACGTGGGCCGTCACGGGCAGCAACCTGGTCGTCACCCTCACGGGATCGATCCCGCTCAGCCCCGGCGGCACCCCCCCGACGGTGCCCGAGGTCCGGACGGTGACGACGATCGGCGGCTCGCCCCGCACGGTCAGCTGGAAGGTCCCGTCGTCGATCACGGCCAAGGCCGACACCTTCCTCGGATCGCAGACGGCCAGCTGCGTGCCGGCCGACCCGAACCAGGTCCTCATCACCACGACGGTCCAGGACCCGCCCCCGCCCAACCGGCCCCCGGTGCCGGTCGAGCCCAGCCTCGAGACGGATCGGGGCACGGCGCTGCCCGTCACCCTCTCGGCGACCGACCCGGACGGTGACGCCCTGACCTACGCGGTCACGACCGGGCCCGGCCACGGCACGGTGACCGGGACGGCGCCGAGCCTCACGTACACCCCGGCCCCGGGCTACATCGGCACCGACTCCTTCGGCTTCTCGGTGTCGGACGGGGAGGCCACGGTGCCCGGCATGGTGGCCCTCATCGTCCGCCCGGCGCCGCCCGGGGCCCCCACCATCACCGGAGCGCCGATCCCCC
>DASYLG010000010.1:0-10005 GCA_036009685.1 Iamia sp.
CACCGCCACCCACGCCGCCGGCGAGCCGCTCTACCTCACCGACCGGGCCGAGCTCGACCGGCTGGCGCCCGACGTGGTCGTGGCCCAGGACGTGTGCGACGTCTGCGCCGTCACCGGCGACCAGGTGGCGTGCGAGGTCCCCGCCGGCACCGAGGTGGTGCGGCTGGGCGCCGTCGACCTCGAGGGCCTGCGCACCGACCTGCGGGCCGTGGGCGAGGCCCTCGGTGGCGACGGGCCGGTCCGGGCCGCCGCCGCCATCGCCGAGCTGGACGAGGGCCTGGCGGTCGTCCGGGCCCGGGCCGCCGACCTGCCCCGCCCGACGGTGCTGCTCCTCGAGTGGAGCGATCCGCCGTTCATCGCCGGGCACTGGGTCCCCGAGCTGCTCGCCACCGCCGGCGGGCTCGACGTCCTCGGCGCGCCCGGCGCCGCGTCCCGCCGGGTCACGTGGGCCGAGATCGCCGAGGCCGACCCCGACGTCGTCGTCTTCCTCCCCTGCGGCTACGGCCTGGCCGCCGCCGCCGACGAGGGCCGAGCCCTGCTGTCCCGTCCCGAGCTCGCCGGCCTTCGGGCCGTGGCCGAGGGCCGGGTGTGGGCCGTCGACGCCACCCGTCTCCTCTCCCGCTGCACCCCGGTGGCGGTCGAGGCGGCCCAGGTCCTGGCGTCCATCCTCCACCCCGGCGCCATCGGCCCGCCCGACCCCGGCTCGGCCGCCCGCCTCGCCTGAGCTCAGGCGGGTTCGGCGACCTCGATCGTCTGGTCCACCTCGACGTCGGGCACCACGACCTCCTCGCCGGTGGCGGGGAACCGGACGGCCACCTCGACCGGGCCGGCGTCCGAGCCCAGTCCGACGGCGACGGTGAGCTCACTCTGGCCGAGGAGGTGGGTGGCCACGCCGACGTGGCGCACCTGACGACGGCCGTCGGCGCCGGTCACGGTCACGACCGCGCCCCGGGCCTCGCGGCCCGAGCCCGAGCCGTGCACGGCGATGCGCAGCCAGTGCCCCACCTCGCGGGGGTGCGTGAGCAGCACGCGGGGCGGGGCCCCGGTGTCGGCGATGATCACGTCGAGCACGCCGTCGCCGTCGAGGTCGGCGATGGCCAGCCCCTTGCCGTCGCCGTCGGGCACCGGTCCGTCCGGGCCGAGGCCGGCGTCGACGCTGACGTCGGTGAAGGCACCGGTCCCGTCGCCGGCCCAGGCGTGGTCGGTCGTGCCGGAGAAGGCCTTGGACGGCGACGGCGGGGTCCCCGGGTCGTACCCGTTCGTGGCGACCAGGTCGAGGGCACCGTCGCCGTCGAGGTCGGCGAGGGCCGCCCCCCAGCCCCACTCGACGTCGACCACTCCGGCATCCGGCGTGAGCTCGGTGAAGCGCCGGTCGCCGTCGTTGCGGAACAGCTTGCTGCCGGAGTGCTCGGACACGCAGCCGGGCGGCTCGCAGGCGTCGAGGAAGCCGATCGAGCTGGTGAACCAGTCGAGGTCTCCGTCGCCGTCGACGTCGCCGAAGGTCGAGCCCATGGCGTTGGAGACGGAGCCGAACGGGGTGTCGGCCGTGCCCTCGGTGAAGGTGCCGTCGCCGTCGTTCCAGAACATCCGGACGGTGCCGAAGTCGCTGGCCACCAGGAGGTCCTGCCAGCCGTCGTCGTCCAGGTCGACCAGCGTCGACCCGAACGCATCACGGGGGACGACGCCCGCCTCCACCCGGTCGCCCCGGTTGTCGGGCGTGTCGGAGAGCAGGACGCCCGCCGCCTCGGTCACGTCGTCGAACACGCCGGGCTCGGCCGCGCCCCGGTTGCGGAGGAGCCGGGCGTGGGGTGACGGCGCAGCCCCGAACCGTTGCGGCGCCGACCACTCGTTGGTGTGGATGTCGACCCACCCGTCGTTGTCGATGTCGCCGAAGCTCACGGTGAAGCCGGCGCGGGGCTCGTCGTCGTCGAGTGCCGCGCCCCGTTCCACCGCCTCCTCGGTGAAGGGCCCCGAGCCGTCGTTCATGAAGAGGGAGAAGCGATCTTCGGCGATCGTGGTGACGTAGAGATCGGGGAACCCGTCGTTCTCCAGGTCCGCCCAACCCGCCCCGTTCCCGTTCATCGGGCCCCCGTCGAGCCCGAGGTCCGCCGTCACGTCGGCGAAGTGGCCCGAGCCGTCGTTCTCGTACAGCACCCCCGGCGCCCGCAGCCGGGTGAAGTACAGGTCGGCGTCGCCATCGGCGTCGAAGTCCCCGGCCGCGACCCCACCCGCCGAGCGCTCCTCCTGGCAGGCGGACAGGGTCTCCAGGGCCTCGCCGGTCGCCTCGGGATCGGGCGGTGCGTCGCCCGGTTCGCTGAAGAGGCAGTCGGGCGGCAGCACGAGGCCGCCCTGGGTGTGGGTGATCCCGACCTCGGCCGCCACCTCCTCGAAGGTGAACGGGGAGGGAGCCGCGGGGGCGTCCGGCGCCGACCCCGCCTCCGGCCCCGTCGCCGCCTCGGTCTCGGCACCGGCACCGGCACCGGCACCGGCCCCGGTCCCGGCCCCGGTCCCGGCGCCGCCGTCGTCGCCCCCCAGACGTATCACCAGCACCACGCCCACCAGGGCCACGCACACCACGCCGGCGCCGATGCGGAACCGACGCGAGAGAGGCCCGGGGGCGCCGCCGTCCTCGCTCACGGGGCCGGGTCGAAGCTGCCGATGAGCTGGTGGTCGCCACCGGGCTCGAGGACGAAGCGGCCCCGCCGCGGCTCCGGGGCACTCGTCCCGGCCACGTGCCCGTCGTCGATCATCTCGACGGACACGGTGGCCTCCACCTCGAAGGCGAACAGGGCGGCGGCCTGCGGCGTCGTGTCGGCCCGGGCGATGACCAGCTCGAGGGACGTGAAGGTGTAGGTGGCCACCTCGATCGGGCCACCGTCGGCCAGAGCGGCCCGGACCTCCTCGAGACGGGGACCGGACACGGCGGTGGCGGCCAGGTCGGCGTCGCCCCGGCGCAGGGCATCGGCCTCGATGACCAGGTCCTCGACCAGGTCCCGGGCCATCGACGCCGCGATCTCGTCGGTGAGGGCGGAGATGGCGTCGGTCCCCTCGCCCCGCGTCACCGCGGGGACGGCGCCGGCCGGCAGGTCGACGGCGGGGCGGCCGGCGAGGTCCAGGACCCTCGGCGGGTCGACCTCGGGCGTCACCGTCGTGACCGCGACCGCGGCCCCGAGGGCGAGCACGACGGCGGCGCCGGTGGCGGCGATCCGGGCCGGCCGGAACCAGGTGCGGAGCCGGTCGCCGTCGGTCCCCACCCGGGGCAGCCACCGCTCGACCAGAGGCCGCAGGGCGCAGACCAGGACCAGCCCGCCGATGATGGCGACCTTGGTCGAGAACTCGGTGGCGAAGCCGCCGGCCATGATCGACGACGCCGCCCCCACGGCGGCGGCGAAGACGAGCCGGGCGATGCGACCCTGCGGGATCGTCTTGGGATCGGTGATCATGAAGAACAGGAAGATCAGGATCTCGGGCGAGCCGACCAGCGCCCACCAGTAGTCGAACCCCTCGACGGGGCCGATGTGCCAGCGGGCCGTCATGGCGTGGCCGCTGGCGGTGACCACGGCCACGCCGGCGGCGTAGGTGACCCAGAACATCGCTGCCGCGGCCAACAGGTGGAGCCGCCGGGTGATGGCGATGCCGCCGAGGACGATCACCGCGTAGGTGAGCACCAGCCCGGGCGACCACGCCCCCCACCACAGATCCTGGGGGTTGGCGTGGCGGGTGCCGACCACCACGAAGATGATCAGCAGGCCCAGGTTCGACGGGTTGAAGACGTGCTCGCCCCGGTACCGGATGACGTACTTGGAGAGCAGGGACACGCCCGCCGCGGCGATCCAGATGGGCCAGCCGTCGAGGCTCCACCAGTCGCCGTGCTCGGTGCCGGCGGTGCGGAGCAGGAGGGCCACGCCGTTACCGGTGAGCAGGGCGCTCGCCGGCCAGGCGATGACCCGGCGGTGGGCGAAGGTGATGCCGACCTCGAGCACCGCGCAGGTGCCGAGCGACAGCAGGAGCTGGGCGATCGACAGCTCGAAGCCGATGACGGTCTGACCCAGGACCTGGACCGACAGCAGGACGGCGGCGACGTGCAGCCGTGGGTCGCGGAGCGACGGCAGGAGCACCGGGTAGCGGTGCGCGCCGATGCGGACGCTGCGCTCCCGCGTCGGCGGGGCCGACGCGGGAGGCGCTTCGCCCCCCCTCCTCCTCAGTGTCGCGACGTGCGACATCGTCCCCCGCCGGCCCGCCGGCTCAGGCGGCCGCAGGGCCCAGGTGCGACAGCTCGTCGATGGCCTTGAGCCGGCACCCGCAGGCCACCGGGTCGTTCCGCTCCGCCACGGGCGGGACCATGTGGAGGTACATGGCCACGGCCATGGGCACGAACACGACCGCGTTGTAGAAGAGGTGCAGCTCGACCCGGGGGTAGAGCAGCTGGACGACGCTGGTCGGCACGTCCTTGCCGAAGAACGGCGTGTCGGTGGCGGCCTGGGTGAAGAGCAGCAGGTGCTCGATGTGGTGCCAGAACTGGAGCGCGAGGGCGATGGTCCACCACGTGCGGGCCTGTCCGGTCATCCCCGGCCGGAGGAGGATCAGGCCGACCAGCATCACCAGGGCGTAGCCGTAGTGGAGCCACTCCTCGCTGATCAGGACCGGGAAGAGCTCACCGACCACCCCCCGGGCCTCGGGCCGCGGCGTGTCGGACACCCATATCTGGAACGCCTGCACGAGGTGCTCGGCCCAGTGGGCGACCACGACGGCGAAGAAGACCCACAGGGCCTTCCGATGCCATGGTCCGTTCAGCTGGGCGACGAGTCGTCGCGCCCCTCCAGCCCCCTCCGTCGCCGCGTCTGCGGTCGTCGTCGTGGTCATGCACTTTCCCCTGTCGTCGGCCCCCCGGCGACGTGACGAAGATCATACCCCACGCCGGAAAAGTGTGTTTGAGAAGGCCGATGCCTGATTCCGGGATGGCCGTCGACCCGCCTGCCAGGCTGGGGGCATGACCGCACTCGGGGGACGGCGGGACGATCGGCGGCTGGTGTGGCGGGTGTCGGTCGGCGTGGGGCTGTCGGTGGCGGCGACCAACCTGCTCGGCGTCGTCGCCGTCTTCGCCTTCGCCGTGTGGGTGCTGCCCGCCGACCCCATCCCCGACGAGGAGCGGGCCGTCGCCGTGAACCTCGTCCTGGCGAGCATCTGGTCCCCGCTGGCGGTGCTGCTCGGGACGATCTGGGGCAACCGCCGGATGCGCCCGGCGCGGGTGTGGCTCCTCGAGGGGCGCCCGCCCACGCCCGACGAGGAGACGGCCGTCCTCCGCAGCCCGATCCGTCTCTTCCGGGTGCAGATCCGGCTGTGGCTGATCTCAGCCGTCCTCTTCGCCACCATCAACGGCCTGATGACCCCCCGGCTCATCACCCGGGTGGGGTTCCCGATCATCCTCGGCGGCCTCACCACCAGCGCCCTGACCTACCTCAGCAGCGAGCGGATGCTGCGCCCCCTGGCCGCCCGGGCCCTGGCCGAGGGTGCCCTCGACCGCCCCCGCCTGCCGGGGGTGACCGCCCGCCAGCTCCTGACGTGGGCGCTCGGCACCGGCGTGCCCGTCCTCGGGCTGGTGATCACCGGCATCTTCGGGGCCGCCGAGTCCGACACCAGCCGGCTGTCGCTGGCGGTCACCATGATCACGCTCGGCGGCACGGCCCTGGCCGTCGGCCTGTGGGCGACCTTCCTCGGGGCCAGAGCCGTCGCCGACCCGGTCCGCTCGGTGCGGCGGGGGCTGGAGCGGGTCGCCGAGGGCGATCTCGACGTCGAGATCCCGGTGTACGACGGGAGCGAGGTCGGACTGCTCCAGGACGGCTTCAACCGCATGGTCGAGGGGCTGCGGGAACGGGAGCGGATCCGCGACGTCTTCGGCCGCCACGTGGGCGCCGAGGTCGCGGCCGAGGCCGTCGACAACAGCACGCTGGGCGGCGAGGTGCGGGAGGTGGCGATCCTGTTCGTCGACATCGTGGCGTCGACCCGTCTCGCCGCCGACAACCCGCCGGCGGTCGTCGTCGACGTCCTCAACCGGTTCTTCGCCGTGGTCGTGGCCACCGTCGACGACCACGACGGCTGGATCAACAAGTTCCAGGGCGACGCCGCCCTGGCGGTGTTCGGCGCCCCGGGCCCGATCGAGGACGCGGCCGGCTGCGCCCTCGCCGCCGGCCGGGCCCTGGCCGACCGCCTGGCCGTCGAGGTGCCCGACTGCCGGGCCGGCATCGGAATCGCCGCCGGGCCGGCGGTGGCCGGCAACATCGGTGCCGAGCAGCGCTTCGAGTACACGGTGATCGGCGATCCGGTGAACGAGGCCGCCCGGCTGACCGAGCTGGCCAAGGACCTCCCCGGCGGTCTGGTCGCCTCGGGATCGGCCGTCGATGCCGCCCCCGCCTCCGAGGCGGACTGCTGGGTGGCCACCGACGCCGTCACCCTCCGGGGCCGCACCCGTCCCACCGTCCTCCACCTGCCCGCCCCGCCCACCTGACCGTTCTCAGCACGGAAGTGCCCGATATCCCGGCTCTTTCGTGCCGGGAATGAATGCGGCCCGACAACGTTAGTTGTGTGTGCAACTACTTCTCAGGAGGCCTTGATGCCCGCCACCACCGTCGACGACCTCACCACCCTCGAGCGCATCCCGGCCGTCGACCGGGCGCGGTCCCGCCCCATCCGCTCACTGACCACGGCGCCCACCGGCTACGAGGGTGACGGCTTCCCCGTCCACCGGGCCTTCGCCGGCATCGACCTGGCCGACCTCGACCCCTTCGTCCACATGGACCAGATGGGCGAGGTCGAGTACGCCCCGGGCGAGCCCAAGGGCACCTCGTGGCACCCGCACCGGGGCTTCGAGACCGTCACCTACATGATCGACGGCACCATGGAGCACCAGGACTCCGAGGGGGGCGGCGGCGTCATCACCAACGGCGACACCCAGTGGATGACCGCCGGGTCGGGCCTGCTCCACATCGAGCGCCCGCCGGAGGCGCTGGTGGCCAGCGGTGGCCTCTTCCACGGCATCCAGCTGTGGGTGAACCTGCCCAGCGGCCAGAAGATGGCCACGCCCCGCTACCAGGACCTGCGCTCGGGCGAGGTCGCCCTGGCCACCACCCCCGACGCCGGCGCCCTGGTCCGGGTGATCGCCGGCAACGTCGCCGGCCACCGCGGCCCCGGCTCGACCCACACGCCGATGGCCATGGTCCACGCCACCGTCGCCCCCGGTGCCGAGCTGGTGCTCCCCTGGCCCGAGGAGTTCAACGCCCTCGGCTACGTGCTGGCCGGCGTGGGCGACATCGGTCCCGACCGGCGGCGCATCGAGGCCGGCCAGACCGTCGTCTTCGGTCCCGGCGAGGCGGTGGCCGTGTCCGCCGCCGCCACCCAGGACAGCCGCACCGACGCCCTCGAGGTCCTGTTCCTCGGAGGCCGCCCGATCAAGGAGCCGGTCGCCTGGATGGGCCCGTTCGTGATGAACACCCGGGACGAGTTGCGCCAGGCCTACGAGGACTTCCAGGCCGGCCGTCTGGGCCGCGCCCACTGACCCCGCCGTTCTGTCCACCCCCGTGCACCTCAGCGGTGCACCAGGGTTGACAGAAGCGCCGTTCCCTCTCGTGACGACACCGAGCCGGATCCACGAGGCCCGGTGTCGTCACGGAGGTTCTGGGGTTCCGGGAGAGCGTCCGGATCCACGGGGACCCTCTCCTGGGAGGTGTGCGCCCGCCCTCTTCCTGCGGGGCACGAGGGAGATGATAAGCATGCCTAACAGCAAGACGCAAGGGGCCTAGGCAGATCTTCCGGCGGGCGCCCCAGGGACGGACGACACCCGCGGTGGGCGAGGACCTCGGAGATCGCCCCGACGGAGATCGCCCCAACAGTCACGGACCCCGCGCTGATGCGCGTGGACCTCTTCGATCCCGTTTCAGCTCCCGTCCCGCACCTGGCGGACCAGGGTCGTGGGCGCCACGGTGCAGAAGGCATCGGCGACGATGCCGGCGACCTCGTCCCAGTCGACCTCGCGGTCGAGACGCACGCCGAGCCAGCCACGGTGGCCGACGTAGGGCGGGACGAAGAACCGCTCGGGCTCGGTGTCGACCAGATCGGTCTGGGCACCGGGCGGCGCCGCGCACCAGATCCCCAGGATCCCGTCGGAGTGGTGGTCGTCGAGGTACATCACGAAGGTCTTCTTCTCGCGGATGAAGAAGGCGGGCGAGCCGTGGCTGAGGCGCTCGGAGGTCTCCGGCAGCGCCAGGCAGATCTCCCGCAGCCGCTCCAGCACGACGTGGTCGGTGTCGAACGTCCAGGACATGGAGGTGATCCTGCCCCAGGCGTAGCCTTCGGCGATGAGCGAGGACGTCGAGCGCCAGGCCCACCAGCTCTACGACGCCGAGGGCCAGCCGACCCGCGAGCGGCCGTGGATCATCCGCACCTACTCGGGCCACTCCAGCCCGAGGTCGTCGAACGCCCTCTACCGCCAGAACCTGGCCGCCGGCCAGACCGGGCTCTCGATCGCCTTCGACCTCCCGACCCAGTGCGGCTACGACTCCGACGACCCCATCGCCCGCCCCGAGGTGGGCAAGGTCGGGGTGCCGATCAACAGCGTCGACGACATGCACGTCCTGTTCGACCAGATCCCCATCGAGGAGATGAACACCTCGATGACGATCAACGGCACGGCGATGTGGCTGCTGGCCATGTACATCGCCGTGGCCCGCGAGCGGGGCGTCGACATCGCCGAGCTCACCGGAACGACCCAGAACGACCTGATCAAGGAGTACCTGGCCCGGGGGACCTACATCTTCCCGCCGGCCGACAGCCTCCGGATCATCGCCGAGATGTACGAGTTCTGCCTGGAGGAGGTGCCGAGGTGGAACGCCTCCAACATCTGCTCGTACCACCTCCAGGAGGCGGCGGCGACGCCCGTCCAGGAGCTGGCCTTCGCCCTGGCCAACGCCATCAGCCTCCTCGACCTGATCAAGGAGCGGGGCCACTTCGACGACGACCAGTTCGCCCGGGTCGTCGGTCGCATCAGCTTCTTCGTCAACGCCGGCATCCGGTTCGTCGAGGAGATGTGCAAGATGCGGGCCTTCGGCGAGCTGTGGGACGAGTACACGAGGGACCGCTTCGGGGTCACCGACCCCAAGTTCCGGCGCTTCCGCTACGGCGTCCAGGTCAACTCGCTGGGCCTCACCGAGAGCCAGCCCGAGAACAACGCCTGGCGCATCCTGATCGAGGCCCTCGGGGTCACCCTCAGCCGTGACGCCCGGGCCCGCGCCGTCCAGCTCCCGGCCTGGAACGAGGCCCTGTCGCTCCCCCGCCCGTGGGACCAGCAGTGGTCGCTGCGGCTCCAGCAGATCCTCGCCTACGAGACCGACCTGCTCGAGTACCCGGACCTCTTCGAGGGCTCAGTGGTCGTCGAGTCGAAGGTGGCCGAGCTCAAGGAGCAGGCCCGGGCCGAGATCGAGACGATCCTGGGCATGGGCGGGGTCATCCCCGCCATCGAGTCGGGGTACCTGAAGTCCGCCCTGGTGCGCTCGATGGGCGAGCGGATCAGCAAGATCAACAGCGGCGAGCAGATCGTCGTCGGCCTCAACCGGTGGACCGACGCCATCCCGTCGCCGCTGCTCGGCGGTGAGGACGGCGGCCTGTTCACCATCGACGAGACGGCCTTCGCCGACGCCGTCGACGGGCTCGACCGGGTGCGCAGCGAGCGCGACGCCGACCGGGCCGCCGCCGCCGTCGAGGCCCTCCAGGCCGCCGCCCGCGACGGCAGCTCGATGATGGAGCCGTCGATCGAGTGCGCCCTGGCCCGTGTCACCACCGGCGAGTGGGCCGGCGCCCTGCGCCAGGTCTTCGGCGAGTACCGGCCGTCCACCGGGGTCGACGGCCAGCGCCTCGGCCTGGCGGGCGACCGGGTCGACGCCCTGCGGGCCCGCATCCAGGGCCTGGCCGACGGCCTCGGCCGGCGCCCCAAGATCCTGGTCGGCAAGCCCGGCC
>DASYLG010000011.1:0-4021 GCA_036009685.1 Iamia sp.
GACCGGTGGGTTTCCGCACACAGAACGGCCAGAACGGCCAGAACGGGCTCGTCGGCGCCGTCACGATCGTCCCCCCGGGGCAGGCGGCGGCGTTCCTCGCGCCCTGGCCGGTCGAGGCCGCCGCCGAGCACCTGGGCACCCCCGAGGCCGAGGACGTGGCCGACGTGCTCCGCCGGCTCGGGCTCCGCACCCTCGGGGCGGTGGCCACCCTCGCCGCCCCCGACGTCCTGGGCCGCTTCGGCGACACCGGCACCCTGGTCCACCGGCTGGCGCAGGGCCTCGACCCCCGCCCCCTGGCCACCCGCCGCCCCGCCCCCGAGCTGGCCGTGACGGCCGAGCTGGACCCGCCCGTCGAGCGGGTCGACCTCCTGGCCTTCCGGGCCGTGGCCCTGGCCGACGACCTCCACACCATGCTCGGGCGTGACGGCCTGGCCTGCCTCCGCCTGGGGATCGAGGTCGAGACCGATCACGGCGAGACCCGGCGCCGCTCCTGGCGTCACGAGGGCGGGCTGGGCGCGGCGGCCGTGGCCGAGCGGGCCCGCTGGCAGCTCGACGGCTGGCTCAGCGGTCCCGTCGCCGACCGGCCCAGCGCCGGCATCATCCGCCTGGTCCTCGACCCCGAGGAGGTCGTCCCGGCCCGGGGCCGCCAGCTGGGCTTCTGGGGCGGCGAGACCCGGCTCGACGAGGGCGCCGCCCGCGCCCTGGCCCGGGTGGGCGCCCTGCTCGGCACCGACGCCGTCACCGTCCCCGAGGTGGTCGGCGGCCGGGCCCCGGGCGACCGGGTGACGACCCTCCCGGCGGCGTCGGTCGACCTCGGCGGCGACCGCACCCTGGCCCGCCCCGGTCTCGACGGGCCCTGGCCCGGCCGGCTGCCCCCGCCCTCGCCGGCCCTGGTCTTCGCCGATCCCGCCCCCGTCGACCTCCTCGACGGCGACGGCCGGCCGGTCCGGGTCAGCGGCCGGGGCCTCATCAGCGCCGCCCCGGCCCGCCTCGGCCGGCACCCGGTCGTGGGCTGGGCCGGTCCTTGGCCCCTCGTCGAGCAGTGGTGGGATCCGGACCGGGCCCGACGCCGGGCCCGGGTCCAGGTCGTGCTGGACGACGGCACCGCCCACCTCCTCGCCCTGGAGGCCGGCACCTGGCACCTCGAGGCGACCTACGACTGACGTGGACCCCGCCCGGTCCCGCACCACCCCGTTGCATAGCACCGCTATGCATAGCGGTGCTATGCAACGTGAGGCGGCGGCGCACGACCACACCGAGACCGCCTACGGACGGGCGAGGATCTCGACGCTGGGGACGATGAAGACGGCGGTGTCGTCGGCGGCCCAGCGGTGGAACGCCGAGGCCATCGACGCCAGCTCGTCCCGGGTCGCCAGACCGGCGGCGACGGCCTGGTCGGCCAGCGTCGTGTCCGTCACCCGGTCGGCCCACAACCCGCCCCACCAGGCCCGCTCGTCGGGGGTGGAGAAGGTCCACACGCTGCCGCTGACGGAGACCGAGCCGAACCCGGCGGCGAGGGCCCAGCCCTTGAGCCGGCGCCCGGCGTCGGGGTCGGCGTCGTTGCCCCGGGCGACGGCGCGGTAGACGGCCAGCCACCGGTCCAGCTCCGGCGAGGGCGGGTCCCAGGTGAAGGCGGCGTAGTCGGAGTCGCGCACCGCCACCACGCCGTCGGGCCGGCACACCCGGCGCATCTCCCGCAGCGCGGCCACCGGGTCGGACAGGTGCTGGAGGACCTGGTGGGCGTGAACGACGTCGAACGAGGCGTCCGGCGCATCCAGCCGGTAGACGTCGCCGACGACGAACGACAGACGGTCGGACCCCAACCCAGAGGCCGCCTCGGCGATCACCTCGGGCGACCGGTCCATGCCCACCACCCGGCCCGGCGCCACCCGGGCGGCCAGGTCGGCGGTGATGGTGCCCGGCCCGCACCCGACGTCGAGCAGGTCGAGGCCGGCCCGCAACCCGGGCAGCAGGTGCGGGGCCGAGTTGGCGACCGTCCGCCAGCGGTGGGATCGCAGGACGCTGTCGGCGTGGCCGTGGGTGTAGGTGTCGTCGGGGCTCACCGGCCCATCCTGGCCCAGGTCAGCCGGAGAACGGAGGGGGTTCAGGCGGAGGTGTTCTCCGCCTCCTCGTAGGGCCGGCAGGCCTGGCCCCGGAGGCTGGGGCAGGGCGGGTCGCCGGCGGGGACGTCGACCCCGTCGACCACCGACAGCACCAGCGACGAGGCGTGGTCGCCGCCTCGCCCGATCTCGACCGCGTCGCCGTCGGAGCCGATGGTGTCGAACTTCCACGTGCCCCGGTCGCGCCCGGGCGAGGCGATGACGACCCGCAGCCGCGACCCGGCCCGGAAGGCCTGGGCGAACGACGGGATGGCGATCTGGGCCTGGGTCCACTCGCCCGGCTCGAGCGGCTCACGAGCGTCCGCCGAGAAGGGGTGCTCGACCTCGAGGTCGGCGCCCACCTCGTCCTCGACGGCGCGGTGCGACAGCCGCAGCTGGCCCGTCTGGACCAGCACCTCGGTGCCGTCCTCCCGCACCACCGACACCGTGACCTGGACGTCGGCGTCCTCGGCGTCGGCGTTCACCCACAGGTCGGCGTAGCCGGCCCCGGCGACGACGGTGTCCTCCTCGAAGGGCTCGGTGATGTACGAGGCGCCCGACTCCGGCGACGCCCAGTCGAAGTCCCAGAGGGGGTCGAGCAGCGGGTACTCGCCCTCGTCGTCGGCGAAGAAGGTGTCCTGGCCCTCCTCCACGTCGACGGTGAACACGTCGGCCTCGTCGCCGTCCGGCGCGTCGGTCGCCAACGCACCATCCGACCCCAGGTACCAGGTGGTCGGGGTGATGTCCGGCGGGGGCCACTCGTCGAAGGTGGTCTCGAACCGGGCGACGGGCGAGCCGGGGTTGGCCTCGTCGCCGGCGCCGCTCTCGAACAGGACCCGGACCTTGGGCTCGTCCTCGTACTCGGCCAGCACGCCCTCGAGGTCGTCGTCGGCGAAGCCGGCGAAGCGGTCGGGCTCGAAGCCGAGGCCGGGCACGCCGAAGAAGTCCTGCATGAACGCCGGCGCCGCCGCCCGGATGCCGTCATCGATGCGCGGGACCTGCTCGTCGACGTAGAGCTCGAGGAACTCGAACCAGCGGGTGAGGACCAGTGGGGTGTAGCCGTCGGGGTGGCGACCGTTGAAGAGGGTGATCTTCTCCTTGTCGGTCCCGGTGAAGCTGTCGAGCATGACGCCGAAGCGGGGCCCGGTCTGCTCGTCCTGCCAGGCGCCGGTGAGGAACACGGGCACCTCGATGTCCTGCACGAGCTTCTCCAGGTCGCGGCTGTCGGCGTCGACCGGCCGGTTCTCGAGGGCCCGGGTGAAGGCGCCGAAGTCGGGGTTCTGGCTGCGGATCTTCAGGTTGTCCTCGCAGGTCGTGTCGCCCCCGTCGACCTGCTCGCTCACCCAGTCGGTGCCGCCGCCCTCGGACTGGCGGTTGCGCTCGGCCAGCCACTGCTCGGTGAAGCCCGAGTTGTAGATGCCCCCGGGCCAGGCCATCTGCCACGAGTCGCCGATGACCGACAGCGGGGTGATGGCGGCCAGGCTCGGCGGCTGGGTGGCGGCGACGTAGAGCTGGGTGATGCCCGAGTACGAGAGGCCCACCATGCCGACCTTGTTGCCCTTGACCCAGGGCTGGTGGGCGATGGCCTCGATGGCGTCGTAGCCGTCGGCCTGCTGGGCCGGGTTGAACACGTCGAACACGCCGCCGGAGCAGCCGGTGCCCCGCATGTTGACGCCGACGGTGGCGTAGCCGCCGATCAGCTGGGCGATCATCGATCCCGGCTCGTCGGCATCGGGGTTCGACGGGCCGTAGCCGGAGTACTCGACGACGGTGGGGTAGGGACCGTCCTCGATCGGGCCGGGCAGGACGACGCTGACGCTGAGCTGCACGCCGTCGCGCATGGTGACGTAGCCGAAGCCGTCACCGATCTCCTGCTCCTCGTAGAAGGACTCCTCGGGGACGTCGTCGCGAGCCAGGACCTC
>DASYLG010000012.1:0-5078 GCA_036009685.1 Iamia sp.
AGGCGTCGGGACGACCGGTGAGATCGAGGTCGGTGACGGCCTGGAGTCGATCCGGGTCCTGCACCTCCAGCGGGGGGCGCGAACGCATGGCGGCAGCCTACGGTCGCCCGGGTCACCCGTACGGGTGAACCGGGGGGCGTCGCGCCGACGCGGAGGTGAACCCGTCTGGCTCACCCGGATAGGTTCAGGCGGTCCCCCGCCCCCTTCGAGAAGACCGCGATGACCCTGACGATCACCGTCGACGACCTCCGGCCCGACCTGGTGCTCATCGCCCTCGACGGTGCCGTCGACGCGGCGACGGCCGGCGAGGTCAAGGCCGCCCTCGAGCCGTTCACGACCCGCACCGGGGTGATCGTGGTGCTCGACATGGGCACCCTGACCTTCATCGACTCGGCCGGGCTGGGTGTCCTGATCGGAGCCCAGCGCCGGCTCCGCGAGCTCGACAGCGAGCTGCGTCTCACCCGGGTGCCCTCGCACGTGGAGAAGATCCTCCACATCACCGCCCTCGACCAGGCGCTGCCGATCCACTCGGTCGAGGGTGACGACGACGACATCTAGTGCCGCGCCCGGGTCTCGGGCGCGGTCGTGCTGAACCCGCTGGAGGCCCTGGCGGTCGTCGCCGCCGGCGCCGGGGCCGGCGGGGTCAACGCCGTCATCGGCTCGGGCAGCCTCATCACCTTCCCCACGCTGGTCGCGGTGGGCTATCCGGCGGTGACGGCCAACGTCTCCAACAACATCGGCCTGGTGCCCGGCTCGGTCGCCGGCGCCCTCGGCTACCGGGAGGAGCTCGAGGGCCAGGGCGGGCGGGCGCGGAAGCTGGCGGTGGCCTCGGGCTCGGGCGGGCTGACCGGCGCGATCCTGCTCCTCACCCTGTCGTCGGACGTGTTCGACGCCGTCATCCCCGTCCTCGTCCTGCTGGCCTGCGCCCTCATGGCGCTCCAGCCCCGGCTGGCGAAGCGCATCGCCGACCGCCGGGCCGACGACGCCCCCGACGTCGGCGTGGCGCCGATGGCCATCGCCTACGCCGCCGGCATCTACGGCGGCTACTTCGGGGCCGCCCAGGGCGTGATCCTGCTGGCCATGCTGTCCGTGTTCGTCCCCGACGACCTCCAGCGGTCGAACGCCCTCAAGAACGTCCTGGCCGGCACCGTGAACGCCGTCGCCGCCGTGATCTTCATCGTCTTCGCCGACGTGGCGTGGGAGGCGGTGGCCCTGGTGGCCGTCGGCGCCGTGATCGGCGGCGTGGTCGGCGCCCGGGTCGGGCGCCGGATCCCCCCCGTCGCCCTGCGCGCCGCGGTCATCGTCCTCGGCGTGATCGTGGCCGTGCGCTTCTTCGTCACCTGAGGTTCATCCACGCGAGGATGACGCCATGGTCGACCTCACCGTCGCCGCCATCCCGTTCTACTTCGGGAGCATGGGCGCCGAGCACCTCTGGCTGAAGCGCACCGCCGAGCAGGGTCGGCCGCGCTCGGCCGGCGACTACGAGAAGAAGGACACCCTCGCCAGCCTGTCGATGGGCGTGGGCAGCCTGGTGGTGCCGATGGCCCTGTCGCGGGTCCTGGCACCGGCCACGCCGGGCAAGGGCCGCTGGGGCAAGGCGCTGGTGGGCACGGCCATCGGAGCCGCGGCGGCGACCACCATCGCCGACCTGATCGCCCGCCGCGACGAGATCACCGAGGCCGGCGTCGTCCCCGAACCGTTCTGTCAACCCTCAGGCACCTCCACGGTGCACGGTGATGGACAGAACGCGGGGAACCGGTCGGAGCGGCGCCGGAAGATCGCCCAGCTGGCCCGCAAGGTCTCGTCCTCGGCCGGCGCCACGACCGTGGCCGCCGGCATCACCGCCGGAGCCACCACGTGGGCCGCCCGCACCGGCATCGAGGCGGTGTGGCGTCGCACCGGCCACAAGCGGGACCTCGGCGACGGCGCCCTCGCCGCCGCCGCCGCCATCGCCGGCTGGGACTTCATCTACTACTGGAACCACCGGATGATGCACGAGAGCCGGTTCCTGTGGGCGATCCACGTCGTCCACCACTCCAGCGAGCACTACAACCTCTCGACCGCCCTCCGGCAGCCGGTAGCCGATTCGTTCGGGATCTTCGTCCCCATGGGCATCCTGAGCGCCCTCGGCATCCGCCCCGCCCTCGTCGAGATGGCCCGGGGCGTGAACCTGATCTACCAGTTCTGGATCCACACCGAGACGGTGCCGAAGCTGGGCTGGTTCGAGGACTGGTTCAACACCGCGTCGCACCACCGGGTGCACCACGGGAGCAACCAGAAGTACCTCGACCGCAACCACGGCAGCATCCTGATCGTCTGGGACCGGCTGTTCGGCACGTTCCAGCGGGAGGACGAGGACGACCCCGTCGTCTACGGCCTGACCAAGAACATCGAGACCTACAACCCGGCCCTGATCGCCACCCACGAGCACCTCGACATCCTGCGCGACGTGGCCCACTCCGACACCTGGTCCGACCGCCTCGGCTTCGTCCTCCGCGGCCCCGGCTGGGCCTACGCCCGTCACGCCGAGAAGCACGAGCCCCAGCCCCCCTCGCCGGCGTGTCCTAGCCGAACCTTGGACGGAACCACGCCACATCCGGCGGAGTCCGTCCAATGTTCGCGTCGTCGGGCAGGTCTCCCGCCCGGGCGGCATGCTCTCGGGATGACCGTCGTGTCGTCCGCTGAGCTCGACCTGGCCGCGGCGGCGTTCGCCGACCCCGAGGCCTACGCCGACGAGGCCCGCTTCCATGCCTCCGCCTCGCTCCTCCGGGCCGAGTCGCCCATCCATCGGGTCGAGCTGGAGGGCCTGCCGCCGTTCCACGTCGTGAGCCGCCACGCCGACGTGTTCGAGATCTCCACCCACGCCGACGCCTTCCGCAACGAGCCCCGGGCCGTGCTCAACACGCTCGAGATGGAGGAGATGCTGAGGGAGCAGGGCGACCTCAAGACCCTGATCCACATCGACGACCCCCGGCACAAGCAGCTGCGCGGCATCACCCTCGACTGGTTCAAGCCCCGCAGCCTGGGCCGGCTGGAGGAGCGGATCGGCGCGCTGGCGAAGGACGCCGTCGATCGGTGGGCGGCGGCCGCCGGCCCGGTCGACGTGGCCCGCGAGATCGCCATGCCCTTCCCGCTCCAGGTGATCCTGTCGATCCTGGGCCTGCCCGAGGACGACTTCGGCCGGATGCTGACCCTCACGCAGGAGCTCTTCGGCAGCGCCGACCCGGAGCTGTCCCGCGGGATGACCCCGGAGGAGCTGGCCGCCGTCATCACCGACTTCTTCGGCTACTTCTCCGCCCTCGTCGCCGACCGGCAGGAACACCCGACCGAGGACCTGGCGTCGGTCATCGCCAACGCCACCGTCGACGGCGAGCCCATCGACATCATCGAGCAGCTCTCGTACTACGTGATCATCGCCACCGCCGGGCACGACACCACCTCGGCCTCGCTGGCCGGCGGCATCCGGGCCCTGGCCGAGCACCCGGACCAGCTGGCCCGCCTCCAGGCCGACCCCGACCTCCTGCCCACCGCCATCGAGGAGATCATCCGCTGGGTCACGCCGGTGAAGCACTTCCTCCGCAACGCCGTGGTGCCCTACGACGTCGGCGGGTTCCACTTCGAGCCGGGCGACTGCGCCCTGCTGTCGTACTGGTCGGCCAACCGCGACGACGCCGTGTTCGACGATCCCATGACCTTCGACATCGGCCGCACCCCCAACCGGCACCTGGCCTTCGGCTTCGGCGCCCACTTCTGCCTGGGCGCCTCGCTGGCCCGCATGGAGCTCAAGGCCTTCCTGTCCGAGCTGCTCCCCCGCCTCGACTCGCTGGCGTTGGCCGGCGCGCCGGCGCTGTCGGAGTCCCACTTCGTCAGCACCCTCAAGCACCTCCCGGTCGAGGCGACGTTCAGAGCGTGAAGGTGAGGTGGCGGGTCAGGTCGCCGGTGAGGTCGACGTGGAAGCGGCGCTCGACGAAGGTCCAGGCGCCGTCGGCGGTGCGGGCCACGCGGTCGACGTAGCGGCCGGTGATCATCGGGACCAGCGCACCGGGCTCGACGGCCTGGAGGACGAGGTAGGACGACCGGGCCGTCACGACACCGTCGGCGTCGGGCTCGGCCAGCCAGGTGCCGAGCACCAGGTGCTTGGTCCGGGGCG
Source organism: Iamia sp. (assembly GCA_036009685.1). Lineage (GTDB taxonomy): Bacteria > Actinomycetota > Acidimicrobiia > Acidimicrobiales > Iamiaceae > Iamia. The sequence goes on from DASYLG010000012.1 coordinate 4,151, forward strand.
ACCCGTCGTGGAGCATCGTGATCGAGCGGTAGAAGGTGGCCACGGCCTCGGCGCCCCGGGCCAGCTCCGTGCCGTGCTCGTCGGCCAGGCACCCGTCGGCGAAGAGGGCGCCCACGCCGTCGAAGTCGCCGGCGTCCATGCGCTCGCCGTAGGTGGCCAGCACCCCCCGGATCCGCTCCCCGTCGTCCACGGGCCGCAGCGTAGGACCGGAGCCGGACCACGAGGTGCCTGGCACCTCGTGGTCCTACAGGCCGAGGAGGCCGCGGGCGTAGGCGGCCTGGCCGACGTGCTGGGCGCAGTCGTCGACCACGCTGACGAGGCGGGCCCCGAGGGTGACGGGCGGGTCCCACCGGTCGTCGACCACCTCGTCGAGGTCGGCCGCCACCAGACCGCCCAGGTAGGCGCGGGTCCGGGCCCAGACGGCGTCGTGGTAGCCGGTGACGGCGGCGGGGCCGTCGGGCCGCACGTCGGCGACGTCGGCGGGCGTGTGGCCGTAGCCGGTGTCGTCGGCGTCGGGCTCGAGCCCGAACTGCGACGGCCAGTCGGAGCTGACCCACACCTGCTGCTGGTCGAGCAGCTCGGCGAGGTGGTGGTCCTGCACCCGGGTGAGGTGCCAGGTGAGCCACCCGATGGTGTTGGCCTCGCCGACCGGCGGGCGGGCGAGGTCGGCGGGCGACAGCCCCTCGACCACGTCGTGCACCAGCGGCGGGATCCGGCCGTACGACTCGAGCAGCAGGGCGGACACGTCCATGATCAGACCTCGACGGAGCGGGAGATGGTGATGGTCCGGTCGGCGGGCAGGTTGAAGTAGGCCGCCGCCGGCGTGGCGTTGCGGGTGAGGAAGACGAACAGGTGCTCACGCCAGGTCGCCATCCCCGACCCCGGCTTGGCCGTGACCGCCTCGGCCCCGAGGATGAAGGCGGCGGTC
>DASYLG010000013.1:0-8026 GCA_036009685.1 Iamia sp.
GACCCAGCACGGTCGTGGCTACCAGTGGAAGTAGGGAGACCGTGAGCGAGACCCGATGGTTCGTCGATGCATGGGCGGTGGACGACGGGCGGATCTTCGTGTCCCACCGACGGCCCTTCGCCGAGCTGGGGCCCGACGATCGCGTCGATGCCCACACCCGGTCCACCATCTTCCTCTCGGTCCCCGACCTCGAAGCCGTGCCGGTCGGCCGCATCACCACGGCCCTGCGGGCGACCCGCAGCGGCTTCCAAGAGGGCTTCCGCGATGCGAACCGCGACGAGATCGGGCTCGACACCCTCGACCAGGTCAAGCACCTGGTGCGAGCCGGCTATCTCCTGGGTGGGCTCGGCCCGGGCTCGCCCAACACGCCGGTCGGTGTCGATCCGGCTGGCGACCAGGGGGGAGGAGGCGCCGAGGCGCTCGTCGAGGTGCTGCCGCTGGAGGGCATCCTCGACGCGGAGGGCGAGATCCTCTGGGGTGATGTCACCGAGGGGCCGGTGCTGCAACGGCTCGCCCACGTCGCCGCCCTGGCCAGCATCATGGCGTGGGACGGGGCTCTGCGAGCCCACCAGGACGAGCTCCATGTGGCCTTCCTCGACTGGTTCGACGCCATCACGGCGTCCGGCCTCATCGACGGGCTGGAGGTGGCGCGGCTCAGCGGCGACCTGTACTTCCCTCCTGCGAACCTCGCCGGTTTCGCCGACAGGGTCGGAGCTGATGCGGTGGCATCGACGCTGCGGATCGAGTGGAACAGCGGGTGGTCGACGCGATCGGGGCCAGGAGGTCGTCCCGACCGCCCCTTCGATCCGATCATCGGGTCGATCGCCCCTCTGCCGGCGTGGCACGACTCGCACCGGGATGCCCGCCGACTGATGGACGCCCACCTCCTGCTCGCGGCCGACCCCCGGTTCGACTCCCGCCGGGTCCGGGCGTTGGACTCGATGCCGTCGGTGCTGATCGCCGCGGCGCGGTGGTCGCCCCGATGGAGGGCCGCCCGTCGGGAGTCGGCGGCGGCGCGAGCGTGGCGGAGCGTGCAGCCCGACCTCGAGCCCCGACCGCTCCCCGAGGCCGTCGAGGAGGCACTGGCCGACTTCGCCGACGCCCGGCTGGCGGGCCGAGACCCCGAGCGCCCACCGGAGGGCCCTCCGGTCTCGGACGACGAGGGCTCGCCATCGTCCTCGAGGTCTCGGGGCGACGAGCGGGTGCTGGCGTCGGCGGGCGACGATGAAGGGGAATCGGATCCCGAGGAGGGTCCGGTGGCCAGCATGGCGCGCGCCTGAGGGCCATCGGTCGGGTTCCCCGGGCCCGAGTCGCTCGGAGGGGGCAGTAGGTTCGGGTCGTGCCCGCCCGCTCGACCGTCACCCGGCCTCGCCCGTCGGCCCGGCCCAAGATGCGGCGGGCGCTGCAGGGCAAGGCGCCGACGCTGGCCGTCGAGCGCGAGCTGTGGGCGGCGGGCCACGAGGTCGTGGTGGGGCTGGACGAGGTGGGCAAGGGCGCCTGGGCCGGTCCGCTGACCGTCGGTGCCGCCGTGCTCCCACCCGACCGCCGGGTCAACGGGGTGCGGGACTCCAAGGCCCTCACCGAGCCCGAGCGGGAGAAGCTCTACGACAAGGTGGCGGGCTGGTGCACGGCCTGGGCCGTCGGCCACGCCTCGGCCGCCGAGTGCGACCGCCTGGGCATGTCCGAGGCCCAGCGGCTCGCCGCCCGGCGGGCCCTCGCCGCCTTGGGGGTGACGCCCACGGCCGTGCTGCTCGACGGGAAGTGGGACTTCGTCGGCCGGGGCAACACCCGGAAGATCGTCAAGGGCGACGCCACCTGCCTGACCATCTCGGCGGCGTCGGTGCTGGCCAAGGTCACCCGCGACCGCATCATGCGAGGTGTGGCCGATCACCACCCCGGCTTCGAGTTCGACGCCAACAAGGGCTACCCGTGCCCCCGCCACAAGCTGGCCCTGCGCGGCCACGGGCCCACGGCCATCCACCGCATGAGCTGGGCCTTCGTCGACGACCTCCCCTGGTCCACCGCCGCCCGCGAGGTCGCCCTCGCCCGTCTCGCGGCCAAGGCCGGCATCGACCCCGCCCAGGGCGCCCTGTTCGGCTGACGGCCTGTCAACGCCGAGCTTTGGGCGGAAGACGGTCACATCCGTCCACAGACGCACAAAGCTCGAGGGGTCAGCCCCAGCCGGGTGGGGTGTGGGCCTTGTCGGGCTTGGGGCCGCGGGGGCGACGACCGAGACGGCGGGCGTCGGGGTCGCGGGGTCGGCGACCGGTGAGCTCCGGCTCGGCGCCCGCGCCCGTGTCGGCGTCGGTGTCGGGCTCCGGCGGGGGGGAGACGGGGCTCGACCAGCTGGGCGGCGGTGTCGGGGCCTCGGGGGTCTTGGCCAGGCGGGGTGGGCCGGTCGGGCTCGGGCCCGTGAGGTCCGGGGCCGTCGGGGGTCTGGAGGCCGGGGGCGGACCGGGGGGCGCGCTGGCCGGGGCCCAGCCACCGGGGGGCGGGATCGGGGCCGTCGGTGCCGCGCCCGGGACGGGCCCGCCAGGGCCGGCGCCGCCGGGCACGCCGGGCGGCATCCAGGGTCGGAGCGGGGGCCGGCGGGGGGCCTTGCGGCGATTGGACCGCACGACCAGGAACACGGTCAGCCCGATCACGCCCACGCCGACCACGCCCGCGGCCAGCGTGCCGAGGACGGCGAAGACGGCGATCCGGTTGACGTCGTCGCCGAGGTCGCCGTTGCTGTCGAGCTCGGCAGGGCGGGCGCCCAGCTCGTCCTCCAGCTCGGCGTAGGTCCACTCCCGATGCTCGCCGTCGATGGTGACCCGGAGCCCCTCGATGCGCCGGGGGAAGCTGGTCCACACGACCTCAGCGGCCTGGACGTGGGCCTCCTCGACGGTCGTGTCGTCCGGAGGGTCGGCCGAGACGACGAGCACCGAGGCGTTGGATCGGTCCACGTTGGCCGAGACGTCGGTGAAGCCCTCGTCCTGCAGGTCCTCGATCAGCCCCGTCAGCGAGCTGATGGTGGAGCAGGCGGCGAGGAGGGCCAGCCCGGCGAGCACCAGCACGAGCGCCAGGCGGGCGCGACGGCGTGCGGACGGGGTGGGAGAGGGGATCGGTGCGGCCAAGGCGGAGGGTCGCGGCCCGCGGCGGGCAGCGGGTCCGAGCCTACGGGGCGGGCGTCGATCGGACGGCGCCGAGTGGTCGTCCCTCCGGTGCGGAGCGGGGCCGGGGGCGCATGGGACCTGCGCCGATGGGGCCGGGTCGTGGCGGACATCTCCTCGGCAGGGCCTCGGAGAGCAGGGCACTGTGCTCGGCTCCGTAGGGTGGGCCCATGACGCTGACGCGCCGCACCCGGGTCCTCGCCCTCGCCCTCTGCGGGTGGACCCTGTTCACGTGGACCACCCGGGTGCCGCTGCTGCTGGGCGACGACGACCTGACCTCGGGCGGGAAGGTCCTGGCGCTCGTCCCGGTGCTGGTGTTCGTCGTCGGGGCGGTGGCGGTCGGCCTGGCCGTCGGGCGCCGGGTCGAGACCGCCGGCACCGCGCTCGTGGCCTTCGCCGCCTGGACCGTCGCCTACTGGGTCGTCCGCCTCGCCCTCATCGCCACCCACGACCACCCCGTCGGCTTCGTCGTCGTCCACGCCGTCCTGGGCATCGTCGCCGGGACCCTGGCCGTGCTGGCCGGCCGGGCGGCCCGGGCTGACGGCGCCGGCCCCGCCTGGGCCCGCCGCTCCCTCGCCTAGCCCGTCAGGTCGACGTCGAGGGCGAGGGTCAGGCAGCGGCAGGCGCCGCCGGCCTTGAGGAACTCGCTGACGTCGACGGCCACGGGGTCGAAGCCCCACGCCTCGAGCTGACGGCCGACGCGGGGTGGGACGTGGGGCATCAGCACCGTCGTGTCCACCACCACCGAGTTGGCCGTGAACGACAGGGCCTCGTCGTCGGTGAGCCACAGCGGCTCCGGCACCAGCGACTCGATCACCGCGGTGCCGTAGCGATCCCACCCCAGCGGGGCGCACAGCGCGTGGCGGTCGTCGAGCGGACAGAACGTGATGTCGATGTGGTACAGCCGTTCGTCGATCAGCTCGATGGGCCGCACGACGGCCCCGGTGAGGACGCTCAGCGGCGTGGTGGCGGCGGCGTCGGAGCGGAAGCGGTAGCCGCTGAGCAGGACCGGCGCGCCCGGCGAGGTGTCCGCCCCGAAGGGCAGGGCATCGCCGGCGCCCTCGTGCGAGAGGTCCTCGGGCAGCCGCTCGACGACGGAGCCGCGATCGGCGAACCAGGACGCGAAGTGCTCGGTCTCGGGCTGGCGCTCGGGGTGGCGGAAGTGCGACGGGACGAACGTGGTCCCCGAGACGATGCCGGCGTTGGCCGTGAACACCAGGTCCGGGACCCCGGCGTCCTGCTCGATGATCTCGACCTCGGCGCCGGCCTCCTGCAGGGCGGCGACCAGCCCGTCCCACTGGGCGCGGGCCCTCTCGCCGTCGACGGCGACCTCGGAGTGCATCCACGGGTTGATCTCGTAGAGGACGCCGAAGTGGGTCGGCGGGCAGACGAGGAACCGCCGCCCCCAGGTCAGGTCGCCCGCACTCATCGGTGCGCCATCAGATCGTGCGAGACATGCAGCCGGCTCGCCGCCAAGAGGCACCGATGAGCGCAACCGCCGGAGAGACAGCCGTGCTGCCTGGTTCGCTCGCTGCGCTCGCTCACGTCAGGCCCCCAGCTCGTCGGCCAGCTGGCCGAGGAAGGGACCCACGTCGGTGACGATGCCGTGGGCCTGGTGGCTGCCCCGGTCGCTGAGCTTGGTGACCACGGATGGGTTGATGTCGATGCAGTAGGTGGCGACCGAGGCGGGCAGGACGTTTCCGGTGGCGATGGCGTGCAGCGTCGAGGCCAGCATCAGAGCCACACCCACGCCGGCTACCTCGTCGCGCATGCGGTCGGCCACGGCGACGACGTCGGTCATGGTGTCGGGCAGGGGGCCGTCGTCGCGGACCGAGCCGCCCAGGACGAAGGGCACGCCCTCGGTCACGCAGGCGTGCATCACACCGTCGGTGATGTAGCCGGCCTCGACGGCGGCGGCGATCGACCCGTGCCGGCGGACCTCGTTGATGACCCGCAGGTGATTGCTGTGGCCCCCCTCGGTACCGCCACCGGAGGTGACGTCGATGCCGAGCGAGGTGCCCATCACGTTGGACTCGATGTCGTGGGTGGCGAAGCCGTTCCCCGCGAACAGGCGCTGGATCCAGCCGGCCCGCACCATTCGGGCGATGGCCGGACCGCCCCCGGTGTGGATCACGACCGGGCCGCACACGGCGAGGACCTCGACGCCGTCGGCCCGGGCCTGGCGGAGCTGCTCGACCAGCCCCCGGAGCTGGGTGGCCTTGGGCTTCTCGGTCGAGATGTCGGAGTCCATGAACTCGAACCCGCCCAGGTTGCGGGCCCGCGCCGGGGCGATGACCCGGACGCCACTGCTCCCGACGACGACGGCGTCCCCCTCGACCAGCCGGTGGAGGGGCGTCGTGGCGACCGCCGGCCCGTCGCCGGTGCGCCGCACGACCAGGGTGCAGTCCATCTCGGCCCGGTCGGCCGGGACCCAGTGGCCGTCGATCCGGACCTCGGTGACCAGGTTGGTGGTGGCCGTGAAGTCGGCCGGCGCCACGCCGTCGGCGGGCGCCGGTGCCGTCTCGGCCACGCCGCTGTCGACCGGGTTGGCCCCCTGGACCTGGAGCTGCTCGGCCAGCACGGCCAGCGTGGCCTCGTCCGGGGCGTCGACCTCGATCACGGCCCGGCTGGGGTCGGTGGGCGTGCGACCGATCACCACGTCGAGCAGGCGATAGTCGCTCCCCGACTCGAGCACCAGGTCGAGGACCTTGGGCAGGATCAGCGAGTCGACGATGTGGCCCTCGAGGGCGAATGTCTCGGTAGCTGCCATTGCCGCGAGTCTGCCGCGCATCGCTTCGTGGCGCGGACGGCGCCGGAAGTAGGTTGCCGGGCCATGGGTCAGCCGATCGTCGTCATCGAGAAGCCCTCGGTCGCCAACCCCGGCATGGTGCGCTTCGAGACCAACCGGGCCATCACGGGCATGGGCCACGAGGTCTACCCGGCCGGGACCGAGGTGCGCGGGGACCGCCCGCCCGACGAGATCGCCCGTCGCCTCCTCGCCCACGGCGGCATCGAGGGGATCCACATCAACGGCAGCGTCGTCACCGTCGACCTGGAGAAGGGCGCCCGCACCGACGGGATGCGCGAGATCATCGAGTCGCTCTTCATCCACTACCCGCCGACGATCGACGATCCGGATGCGGCGGTGGCCGACGCCGATGCCCCCGAGACCGAGGGCGAGCTGGTCGAGCAGGAGTCCGCCGCCCCCGCCGACGAGGCCCCCGCCCCCGAGCACATCGAGCCCGTCCCGGCCGCCGAGGCCGCGGCCGAGGAGATCGCCGAGGCCACCCCGGACCGGGTCGAGGCGCCGGCGGCGACCAGCTCGGGCGATGCGGCCGAGCCGGACGAGGAGACCGAGTCCGACGTCGAGCAGGCCGAGGGCGACGCCCCGACCAAGGACCAGGTGGCGCTGGGCGACACCCCCTCCGACCCGCCGGCCGACGACCCCACGACCGTCGAGGCCGACGGCACCGAGGCCACCTCCGCAGACGCGCCCGCCGACGATGCGGGCGACGAGGGCACGAGCACGGACTGACGGCTTCACCTTCGGGGGTGTGCCCCCGAAGAGGTTGCGTCAAACGAACAGGTGTTCGAGACTGGGGGGGTGGAGCTCGGTCCGGTGTCGGTGGCCAGCGGCGACCCGCGCCTCGAGGTGCTGGGGCAGCGGGCCCGGCCCACCACGCTGGCCGCCGAGCGGTCGCTCCCGGTCCTGCCCGCCCTGGCCCCCCTGCTGCCCGGCGGGCACCTGGTCCGGGGCACCACCGTGGGCGTGGCCGGCGTGGGCGCCACCTCGCTGGCGCTGGGACTGGTGGCGGGGGCCTCGGCCGAGGGGTCGTGGACGGTCGCCGTCGGCCTGGCTGACCTGGGTCTGGTGGCGGCGGCCGAGGCCGGGATCGACCTGGCCCGGCTGGTCCTGGTGGCGGCCCCACCCTCGGACCGGTGGGGGACGGTGGTGGCCGCCCTGGTCGAGACCGTCGAGCTGGTGCTGGTCCGCCCCACGACCCGGGTCGGCGAGGCCGACGACCGCCGGCTGGCCGCCCACCTCCGAACCCGGGGCGGGGTGCTGGTTCGGCTCCCGGGGCCGGGGTCGTGGCCCGGGTCGCCCGACGTCACCCTGCGGGCCACCGCTCCCGACTGGCGGGGGGCGGTGCCGCCCACCCAGCTCGACGGGGCCGGTCGGCTCCGGGCCCGGCGGGTGGTGGTCGAGGCCACCGGCCGGGGTCGGTCCGCCCGCCCCCGCCGGGTCGAGATCTGGCTCCCCGGCGCCACCGGCACGGCCACCCCCGTCGTCGAGCGTCGCCCCTCCGCCACCCCGACCCACCCCGCCGCCGACCCCGTGACCTGGGCCGATGCCGGCTGACCGCCCTGTTCCCGATGGTCGCCGCCCGGTGGTTCTGGCGCGGCCAGGTCGCGTGAACGCGACGTCACCGTGCCAGAACGTCAGCCACCGGGTTCTGGCGCGGCCTGGTCGCGTGAACGCGACGTCACCGCGCCGGAACCGGTTCCTGCAGGGGCTGGTCGCGCCCGGACGGGTGCATCGGTGAGCCGGCGGGGGAGGGGAAGCGCCGAGCGGGGGGAGCGGTCGGTGGTGGCCCGGATCCCGGACTGGGCGGTGGTGGCGGCCGGTCACGCCCCCCACGAGCCGGTGCTGGTCATCCACGCCAACCGGGTCGTGGCCGCCTCGGCCGCGGCCCGGGCCGCCGGGGTCGCCGTCGGGCTCCGCCGGCGGGAGGCCCAGCGCCGCTGCCCCGACGCCGTCCTCGTCGTGGCCGATCCCGCCCGGGACGCCCGGGTCTTCGAGCCCCTGGTCGGGGCGCTGGAGGCGGTGACCCCTCGGGTCGAGGTCACCCAGCCGGGGTCGGTGGCCTTCGGCA
>DASYLG010000014.1:0-7267 GCA_036009685.1 Iamia sp.
GTCGCCTTCGGACGCCGTCTGGCCGAGCTCCGGACGGCCGCGGGCCTGATCCCCGCCCAGGCCGCCCGTCGGGCCGGGGTGACCGCCGCCTACTGGTCGGTGATCGAGGGCGCCGTGCCCCAGGGCCGCAACAAGCGGGCCTCGCTCCCCCGCGTGCCGGTCGTCCGGGCGCTGGCCGATGCCGTCGACGCCGACAAGGCCGAGCTGCTCGAGCTGGCCGGCTATCCCGACGACGCCGATCTCGAGCGGGCCCGGGTGGCCCGTCTCGGGACCGGCATCCAGATGGCGGCGTCCGGCATCGACCTGGAGGAGCTCCGGCTCGCCGACCCCGAGGCCTACGCCAACCTCGAGGCCCAGGCCCGCTTCTTCCTCGACCGCGCCCGCCGCCAGGCCCGCGAGCGCACGAGCGGCGGCTGATCGCCGTGGCCGAGGAGACGACGCCCTCGGGGCTGCTGTGGCGCGAGGCCAGCTCGCGCCCGAACCTCGACGTGGTGATCACCGACCTGCCGGCCGGCATCCGCGCCCTCCACGTGGTCGCCGCCGACGGGGTCCGCTGCATCTTGATCTCGGCCGCCCTCTCGCCCGAGGAGAAGGTGGCCGCCCTGGCCCACGAGCTGGCCCACGACGACTGCCACGGCGGGTGCCATCACCCGGGCCTGCCCGACCGGCTCCGGCCCGTCGTCGCCCGCGACGAGGCTCGCGTCGACCGGGTCGCGGCCGACCGCATCCTCCCGCTCACCGGGCTGGCCACCTGGGTGGCGCACCAGGTCGACAACGACCGCCCGGTCACCGCCGCCGGGGCGGCCGAGGAGCTCGAGGTCGCCCGCTGGGTGGCCGAGCTGCAGCTCCGCCGGCTCGAGGCCCTCGCCCGCGGGGCGGCCTGACCACCCGAGCCGCGACACCGGTGGAGCTCCAACGGGTCGCTAGGCGCCGAGCTCCGGCCAACCGCCGCGCAGCTGCTCTCGCACCGTGGGCGGCTGGCGCGCGTCGAACTCCTCCACCGGCTCGACTGTGAAGTAGCCGTGATATCCGTCCACACCGACCGCCCACTGGTTGAAGAAGCCCTCGTACCCGAGCAGAGCGAACGGCAGCCCTTCTTCGACGACGAAGTCGACCTCTGCTTCCCAGGTCGGCTCGTTGTGCGGGTGGAGGGCAAGCGTGACCGTGGTCGTGACGGCGTTCCAGCGATGGCCGAGCAGCCCGATCTTCGTCTCGGCCTGGCTCGGGTAGTCGGGAAACCCGATGCCGAGGAGATCGCCGGTTCCCCGGGGAAAGATCGTGCGCGGAGCTCCCGTGTCGATGAGCGCCTTGGTCGCAGTCGTCATCGCGCCGAGCCGGAGGCGAACGTCAACCGTCGGCCTCAGGATCCGTACACCGTCGAGGAGGCTCTCCTCCTCCCTCCATGGGAAGGCCCGGAGCCCGGCCCCGGTCAGGGTTCCTCAGCCGGCGCCGACGATGAAGGCGTCGCCGGTCGGCCGTACATATTCCGTCACCGCACGTCGACGCTTCCGGTGGTCCATGTCGTGCAGCTTCAGAGCGAGCGCATGCGACGTCGGCTCTGCCGCGACCACCTCGCCATCGACGACGGCAACCCACATGTCGGCGTACCGGTCAAGGCCGGCAGGACGGGCCACGGGCGCCAGGGCAGAAGGCTTTCCCATCTCGGCATCGTACGCACGTGAGCGCCGCGGGCGGCGGCGGAGGTGACGTCGCATGCCGGGAAGGTTATGAAATTTCTAGAATGCGGTGGTGGACCCTCAGGTGGACGTGCTCCATGGGCCGAACCCGATCCAGGGCAACGGAACGGTATCGATCCCGCGAGACCTTCTCCGCGCCATCGGACTGGACCCGACGGAACCCGGCCATCGAGTCCACTGGCTCCTGAACCCGGACATGCCCGGAACGCTGGTGTTGGTGCCAGCAGAGATGGTCGAACGGGCGCATCCCGGCATCGTCACCGCGCTCAAGCAGGCTTCTTCCTGAGCGTGCCCACCGAGGTCGCCCGCTGGGTGGCCGAGCTGCAGCTCCGCCGGCTCGAGGCCCTCGCCCGCGGGGCTGCCTGCCCACCCGACACGGGTGGTCGCATCGCCCCAGGCCGAGGTGCTGGGGTGGAGCCCAGCACCTCGACCTGGGGCGATGTGGCGGAGAGGGAGGGATTCGAACCCTCGGTGGGTGTGACCCCACACCTCCTTAGCAGGGAGGCCCGATCAGCCTGACTCCGGCACCTCTCCGAGGTGCGTCGACCTTACAGGTCGGATGCGGGACGCCGGTCCTCAAGTGGTGCTCGAGGGGCCCACGAGCGCGCCCGGGGATGGTGTCGGCATCCCACCGGAGCCGTGGTCGAGGACGGCGTGCTCACCGTCGAGCTGGTCGACGACGGGCTACGAGGGTCTGCCCGAGTCGGTCCCGGCCGACAGCAGGCTCCAGGTCGAGAACGCCTCGACCGAGGAGCTCCACGAGCTGGTCGCCTTCGAGCTCCCCGAGGGCGAGGCCCGCACGGCCGAGGAGCTCGTCGCGCTCCCCGAGGAGGAGCTGATGGGGCTGTTCGCCGGCCCGCCCGCGGCGGTCCTGCTGGCCGGACCGAACGGCGGCGAGCAGACCGCGGCCGTCGGCGACGGCACCCTGGCCGAGCCCGGCCGCTACGTGCTCTTCTGCTCGATCCCCGTCGGCGCCGACCCGGCGGAGATCGCGGCCTCGCGGTCCGAGCCGGAGGGCGCCGAGCCGCCGGCCGAGGACCCCCACGCCCGCCCGCCCCACCTCACCGAGGGCATGGACGCCGACCTCGTCGTCGAGTCGTCCGCACACCTGGTCCGATCACCGCCGGACGGACGACGACCGAGCGGTACGGTCGGCGGGGATGGGGAGCCCGCCGACCGCCGCGCGGCCGTCGCCCGGCGTCGTCTACGGCGTGCTGGCGCTCGGGATCGCCACCGTCTCGGCCTCGGCGCTGATCATCCGGGAGGGCTACGACGCGGTGGGCGGCGGCTCGACCGGGCGAGGGCTGCTGATGGCGTTCTCCCGCATGGCCCTCGCCGCCGTGCTGACGCTCCCGGCCTGGCGGAGGCGGCGCGCCGCCGATGGCGTGGCCCTCGCCCGTCGGCTGCCCGAGGGGACGGGCGGGCGAGCCGTGGCCGGCGGCGTGCTGCTGGGCGTCCACTTCGGGACCTGGCTGCCGTCGCTGGCCTTCACCTCGATCGCCGCCAGCACCACCATCGTCACCACCGTCCCGGTGTGGGTGGTGCTGCTGGTGTGGGCGACCCAGGGGCAGCGGCCGTCGGCCCGGACCGGCCTGGGCATCGCCGTGGCCATCGGGGGCGGCGCGCTGGTGGCCCTGGGCGACGTCGACGGCCTCGACGCCGGCTCCAACCCGCTGCTGGGCAACCTCCTCGCCCTGGCCGCGGCGATCACCTACTCGGGCCACCTCCTGCTCGGCCAGGCGGTGCAGGCCCGAGGTCTCGGGCTGTGGCGCTGGACGACGATCGTGGCCACTGTCGGCGCCCTGTCGGTGGCGCCGCTGGTGGTGGCCACGGCGCCGGGCGAGGGCCCGTTCCCGCTCCGGTTCTGGGTCGCGGTCATCGCCCTGTGCGTCGTGTCGCAGATCGTGGGCCACTCGTCGCTCACCTGGTCGACCCGGTGGATCAGCCCGACGCTCGTGTCGGTGGCGATCCTCCTCGAGCCGGTGCTGGCGTCGGGCGGGGCGGCCGTCCTCTACGACGAGGTCCCCGGCGGGCTGGTGCTGCTGGGTGCGGCGGTGCTCGTCGTCGGGGTGGCCGTCACGACCCTGGCCGAGCAGCCGTCCAACCCGACCCCGGCCGAGGAGCCCGTCGGCGCCCCCTGACCGCCCTCCCCCATCGAACCTTGTGCGAGTGTCGCCGCTGTACGGCGACAGTCGCACAAGGTTCGGGGTCAGAGGCGGGTGGCGAGGATGTCGTGGATGATGCGGCCGGCGGCGCGGCCCAGGGCCTCGTAGGTCGTGATCGGACGGTCGGGCCGCAGGGCGGCGGCCTCGAGGGCGTACCGGCCCTCGACCGCGACCGCGGCGCCGACCTGGGTGGCGTAGCCGTCCCAGTCGGTGGCCACGTGGAGGGTGCCGCCGACGGGCACGACGTCGGCCACGGCGGCCGCGAAGCCGGCGTCGACCAGGCGGCGGGCGAGGTGGCGGCGCTTGGGCCACGGGTCGGGGAACAGGATCCGCACGTCGTGGAGGTCGCCCGGCCCGGCCTGGGCCAGCAGGGTGCGGACGTCGACCTCGACGACCCGCACGTTGGCCAGGCCGGCCTCGTCCACCGCCAGCAGGGTGGCGGCCACGCTGGGCCGGTGGACCTCGACGGCCAGGAGGTCCTGCTCGGGGTGGGCCGCGGCCCAGGCCACGGTGGCCTCGCCGTTGCCGATCCCGACGTCGAGCACCCGGCGGGCGGTGCGCCCGAAGGCATCGTCGAACCGGGCGCCGAGGGGCCGCTCGGGGTCGAGATCCACGCCGTAGCGCGGCCCCAGCTCGGCCAGGGTCCGGAGCTTGGCCGCCGACATGCGCCCGCGGACCTTGGTGGTCGCCACCACGCCCGGCGTCGGGGGCGGGCGCCGCGAGGCGGGGGTGTCGGCGTCGATCCCGTCAGCCTGCCGCGTCGGGCGCCAGCGGGTGGACGTGGGCCGGGTCGACGGTGAGGGCGACGGCGGCGCCGACGGCGGGCGGGGTGCCGGTGTGGAGCGACAGGGCGACGCCGTCGACGTCCAGCACCACGCGGGAGGTCGCCCCCCGGAAGCGGACGTCGACGACGCGAGCCGCCCGCCCACCACCACCGAGGGCGAGGGCCGCCTCGGCCACCACGACCGGTGTGGTGGCGTCGAGCCCGAGCGCCGCCGCCTGGGCCGCGGTGAGCATGTTGGCGTGGCCGAGGAAGCGGGCGACGAAGGCCGAACCCGGATCGCCCCACACCGCCGCGGCCGGACCGTCCCGCACCACCGCGCCGGCCCGCATGACCACGATGCGATCGGCCACGGCGTAGGCCTCCTCCTGGTCGTGGGTGACGTGGACGGCGGCCAGTCCCAGGTCGCCGAGCACGCGCCGGAGCTCGACGGCCAGCTCGTCGCGCAGGACCCGGTCGAGCGAGCCGAGGGGCTCGTCGAGCATCAGCAGCCGGGGCTCGGGGGCGAGAGCGCGGGCCAGGGCCACCCGCTGGGCCTCGCCGCCGGACAGGGTGTCGATCGTGCGGTCCTCGAAGCCCGCCAGCCCGACCCGGGCAAGGGCCGCCGTCATCCCCGTGGCCTGGTCGGCCCGGCTCCGGCCGGCCATGCGCAGCCCGAAGGCCACGTTCTGCCCGACCGTGCGGTGGGGGAAGAGGGCGTGGTCCTGGAACATGAGGCCGAAGCCCCGCCGGTCGGGCGGGAGCCGGGTGATGTCGGCGCCGTCCCACCGGACGGTGCCGGCCGCCGGCGTCTCGAGCCCGGCCACCGCCCGCAGCAGGGTGCTCTTGCCGCACCCGCTCGGCCCCAGCAGGGCCACGATCTCGCCCGGCGCCACCGCAAGGGAGACCCCGGCCACCGCCGTGGTCACCCCGTACCGCACCACCAGCCCCTCGACCTCCAGCCCCTCGGCCTCGCCGAGCTGGCGATCGGATCCGGCGGCTTCCCGCCGGATCTGATCGCCGGTTCGAGGGGGGGTGGGATCGTGGGGGGCGGCGCTCACCATCCGAGGGCGTCCTTGGGGCGGAGGCGCTCGATGACCAGGACGGCGGCCACGGTCAGGGCGGCCAGGACGACGCCGAGGGCCATGGCCTGGCCCCGGAGGGCGGCCCCGGGCTGGCCCAGCAGACGGAACATGGCGGTGGGCACGGTCGGGGCGTCGGGCCGGGCCAGGAACGAGGTGGCGCCGAACTCGCCCAGCGACACGGCGAAGGCGAAGGCGGCGCCGACGAGCACGGTCCGGGCGACGAGGGGGACGTCGACCTCCCACCGCGCCCGCCACGGCCCCGCGCCCAGGACCGACGCCGCCTCCCGCGTGCGGGGGTCGATCGAGCGCAGCGCCGGCACCAGCGAGCGGACCACGAACGGGAGGCCGACGAGCGCCTGGGCGATCGGCACGATGGCCCGCGACGAGCGCAGGTCGAGCGGCGGCTCGTCGAGCGCGACCAGCAGGCCGAACCCCAGGGTCACGGCGCTGGTGCCGAGGGGGACCATGAGCAGCACGTCGAGGGTCCGGCCCGAGGCCCGCCCGGCGTGGGCGATCACCACCGAGGCCAGCCCGCCGACGACGACCGCGATGAGGGTGGCGGCCACCGCGTAGGTGAGCGACGTGCCCACGGCGGCCAGCGGGGCGACGCTCAGCCCGGTGCCCGTCTCGTCGCCCAGGGCCCGGAAGTGGCCCAAGCCGTGACCGCCGCCGACGGCCAGCGACCGCTCGACCAGGACGCCGAGCGGCACCAGGACCAGCACGGCGGCCGGCGCCAGGGCCAGGGCGACGCCGAGGCGCTGACGGGCGGTGGCGAGACGTCGGGGGGGGACGGGCCGGCGCACGATCGCACCGGCGGCCGCCCGTCGCTCGGCCCCGCCCACCGCCGCGACCAGCGCCACCACCACGACCATCTGGAGGAGGGCCAGGGCGGTGGCCGTCGGGAGATCGGTCCGCTGGGTGGCCTGGCGCCAGATCTCGGTCTCGAGGGTGGGCCGCCCGGGCCCGCCGACGGTGAGGATCACCCCGAACGAGGTGAAGCAGAAGAGGAACACGATGCCGGCCGCACTCCACACCGCCGGGCCCAGGCGGGGCAGCGTGATCTCGCGCAGCACCCGCAGCCGGGACGCCCCCAGCACGCGAGCCGCCTCCTCGGCCCGAGGGTCGAGCAGGGCCCAGTGCGAGCCGACCACGCGCACCACCACGGCGACGTTCAGCACCATGTGGGCCAGGAGGATGGCGGCCACGGTGCGCTCGAGGTGGAAGCCGTGGGTGCCGTCGACGCCGAACCGCTCGAAGGTGGCCTGGAGGGCGGCTCCGACGACCAGGGTGGGGAGCACGAACGGGACGACGAGCAGGGCCCGCACCAGGCGCCGGCCGGGCAGGTCGACCCGGGCCACGGCCCAGGCCGCCGGCAGCCCGACCAGCAGGCTGAGCACGGCGGAGGCCGCGGCCTGGGCCACGGTGAAGGCCACCAGCCGGCCGGTCGAGCGCCGCCGGATCACGTCGAGCGCCGAACCCTCGCTCAGCCCCCGCTCCAGGATCGTGGCCACCGGGTAGGCGAAGAACACGGCCAGGAAGGCGAGCGGCACGAGCGCCACG
>DASYLG010000015.1:0-7063 GCA_036009685.1 Iamia sp.
GTCGCCCACGATGACCTGGCCAGGGCCGGTCACCGACGGGAGGGAGGTCTTGGTGACCGTCCCGTTGGCGTTGTAGTCCCAGAGCTGGCTGGCGGCCGTGGTCGAGTACCAGAGCACGTCGTCGTAGCCGTCGGCCATGGCGAACCGGCCCACCTTGGGCGTGTAGGTCCCGCTGATCGACGTCGGCGTGTGGGAGAACTGGACGTCGCCGGTGCTGGTCCACAGCTCGTCGCCGCCGGCGCCGGGTGTGTACCAGAGGATGTCGGCCCCCGGGGACCCGGCGAAGTCGCCGATGACCGGGGTGGTGCCGGGAGCGGTGAAGGTCTCGGTGTTGTAGGGCGTGTCGCCGCTGAAGCCGCCGAAGCTGAAGGTCTTGGAAGCCGCCTTCGAGGCGGGGATCGGGGTCTCGTCGGCTCCGGCGGGGGAGCCGGGGGCGGCGGCGAGGCCGAAGGTGGTGGCGGCCAGCAGAGCGGCGGCCGTGAGTCGGGTGCGCATGTTCATGGGTGTCTTCTCCTTTGAAGAACGGGTGGGTGGTCCTGGGTGCGGGGCTTGTCGGTCCCGGCCCGGGCGAACCGGACCCGGGCGGCGGCCTGGGTTCAGCCGTACGAGATGACGGTCTCGTAGACGGAGTCGGTCGAGTACACGGCGAGCTTGGCGCCGCGGATGCGCGTGCCCGGGTAGCTGTACGAGGTGTGGGCGAAGGTCGTGCCGTTGAAGGACCAGACGGCGTCGGCGGCGTTGCCCGGGCCGTGCCAGACGATGTCGTCACGGTCGCCGAGTCCGCTGTCGACGCACCGGCAGGTGTACGGCGTGTAGGTGCCGTTGATGGTCTGCGGCGTCGTCTGGAGCGAGTGGCTCGGGCCGAAGTCCCACAGCGAGTCGGCGGCCGGGCCCGGGGCGTACCAGAGGATGTCGTCGGCCTGGTTCCCGGACCAGCGCTCGACGATGGGCACGAAGGTGCCGTTCACGGCGAGGGCGGTCGCCCCGTGGGAGCCGTCGGTGTTGAAGTCCCACAGGCTGTCGGCCGCCGCCCCGGGCGCGTACCAGAGGATGTCGGCGCCGTAGTCGCCCTGGCCGGTGTCGGTGTGGAAGGCACCCACGATGGGCGTGTAGGTGCTGTTGACCGAGAACGAGCGGTTGGTGATCGTCGGGGCGGCACCGTCGCCGGGCGTGTCGAAGTCCCACCACTGCTCGGGCTGGGCGCCCGGCCGGTAGCGGACGATGTCAGGGGTCCCGTCGGTGGTGAAGTCGCCCACGAGGATCGTCCCCGTGCCGGTGACGGTGGGCAGGTTGGTCTTGATCAGGGCGACGCCGGCGTCGACCTCGTAGTCCCACAGCTGGCTGGCCCCGGTGGTCGAGTACCAGAGGATGTCGTCGGCCTTGTCCTCGCCGCCGAAGCGGCCCACGTAGGGCGTGTAGGTGCCGCTGACCGAGAGGGCCGAGGCCGTCCAGGTGCCGTCCTGGTTCGAGCTCCAGAAGGCGTCGCCGCCCGGTCCCGGCGTGTACCAGATGATGTCCTCGCCGACCTCGGTGTCGAAGGTGCCGATGACCGGCGTGGCCCCGGGCGGGGCGAACTGCTCCGAGCTGTTGAGCTGGCCACCGGGCCCGAAGGTGTGCAGCTGGGCCGGTGGGTTGGCGGCGCTCGCCGGGGACGGGATCAGGCCGAGGGCAGTCGTGGCCGCGAGGGCGGCCGCGATCAGGCGGGTGCGTCGTTGCATGCCAGTGACGGTACGGACGAAAGGTTGAGCGGTCCTGAGTGGCGGCTACGCAATCACGGTGGTCGGGGGGTCCCCGCCCCGAGTGGGTCAGGTGCCGAGGACGGTGTCCCAGCGGGGGAGCGTGGCGGCGTCGCAGTAGGCCTCGTCGAAGGCCCGGCGGGCGTGGGCCGACAGCTCGTCCCGCCAGACGTGGTCGTCCCGCAGGCGACGGGCGGCGGCGGCCAGGCCCTCGGGGTCGTCGCTGCGGATGCTGACCCCGCACCCGAAGCGACCGATGGCCTCGTCGACGTTCGACCCCTCCGGCCCGACGTAGAGGATCGGCAGCCCGGCGGCCAGGTTGGCGTGCAGCTTGGACGGGCTCATGAGCCCGAGGGCGTCGTCGCCGAGGAGGATGAGGGCGGCGCCGGCGCCGGCCATGACCTCCCGCGTCCGCTCCTTGGGCACGTAGTCGCGCTGGAGGATGCGGTCGGTGGCGCCCTCGGTGGCGGCCAGCCCCTCGAGCTCCTCCCACCGGGCACCGCCGCCGACGAAGAGCCAGCGGACGTCCTCGTCGGCGGGGATCAGTCCGGCGGCGGCGACGGGCGTCCCCACCCGGTGGCCGTAGCCCAGGTTGCCGAGGTAGACGACGACGAACCGGCCGGACAGCTCGGCGTCGTCGTCGGCGGGCCAGCGCCCGTCGGGGGCGCGGGTGGGGGCCGCGGGGAACTCGGCCACGGCCTCCCAGTTGGGGATCACGGTGGCGGTGGGCCGGCGGGCGCCCTCGGAGCCGGAGCCGTAGCCGTCGAGCAGCAGGTGGCGCATGGGCTCGTCCAGGGCGACCACGTGGTCGAGGCGGCCGAACACCCACCGGTTGACGGCCCGCAGCACCCGGGACATCGGCCCGCCCCGGCGGAGCGACGCCACCGGGCGGAGGACGGCGCGGGCCCGGGCGGCGATGGCGGCGCGGCGGGTCGGCACGACGTGGACGACCGGGCCGCCGCCGGTGCGGGACCCCAGCCGCTCGATGACGTCCGGATAGCAGTCCATCGACCACAGCACGACGCGGGTCGTGCGGTGCAGCAGCTTGTGGGCCATGGCGCTGACGACGACGTAGGGCGGCGTGGTGAGCGAGACGACGACGTCCTGGCGGCGCAGGAACGTCAGGCGCACGGTGGCCCCGGCCAGGAACGAGGCGTAGTCGGACAGCCGCTTGGCCACCGAGCCCTTGCCCAGCGCCGGGGTCCACAGGTGGATCACCCGGACCCCCTCGGGCGAGGTGGTGGTGCGCCCCGATCGGGGCCCGACGTAGCCCTCGCCCCCGGTGATGACCGTGACGCGGTGGCCGAGCCCGGCCAGGTGCCCGGCGAGCGAGGCGGTGAGGTGGGCCGTCGGCGAGAGGTCCGGTGGGTAGAACTGGTTGACGAGGGTGATGCGGAGCCGCCGCCTCGTCCGGGGGCTCACCGGCGCTCGGCGGCGGTCACCGCGCCGACCATCTCGTCGACGATGGCGTCGAGCGTCCACTCCTGGCGCCAGCCCGGGAAGTCACCCCGGAACTTGGCCATGTCGGTGTAGTAGCAGATGTGGTCGCCGATCCGGTTCTGCTCGTCGTAGGTCAGCACCGGCCGGGTGCCGCTGCGCTCGGCGATCAGCTCGACGCACTCGAGGAGGCTGGCGGCGTTGGCCTTCCCGCCCCCGAGGTTGTACGCCTCTCCCGGGCGGGGGTCCTGGGCGAAGGCCCAGAAGGCGGCCACCACGTCGGCCGAGTGGATCTGGTCGCGGACCTGCTTCCCCTTGTAGCCGAAGATCGTGTACGGCCCCTCGCGCACGGCCTGGGTGACCAGGTACGACAAGAAGCCGTGGAGCTCGACGCCCGAGTGGTGGGGGCCGGTGAGGCAACCGCCCCGGAAGGCGGCGGTGGGCATCCCGAAGTAGCGGCCGTACTCCTGGGTCAACACGTCGGCGGCCACCTTCGACGCCCCGAACAGGGAGTGGGTGGTGTGGTCGAGCGACATGGTCTCGTCGATGCCCTCGGCGTCGGCCGGGTCGGCGTAGTCGTACCGGGTGTCGAGCTCGACCAGGTCGAGCCGGTTGGGCGTGTCGCCGTAGACCTTGTTGGTGCTGACCGTGATGAACACGGCCTCGGGGGAGTGGCGCCGGCTGGCCTCGAGCAGGTTGAGCGTGCCCACCGCGTTGGGGTCGACGTCGTCGAAGGGGCGGCTGGCCGCCAGGTCGTGGCTGGGCTGGGCGGCGGCGTGGATCACCAGCTCGTAGCCGCCGCGGGCCATGACGCCGTCGATGCCCTCCCGGTCGCGGATGTCGATGGCGAGGTGCGTGTACCGGGCACAGGTCGCCTCGAGCCGCTGGCGGTTCCAGGTCGTGTCGCCGCCGGGGCCGAAGAAGTCGGCCCGCGTGTTGTTGTCGATCCCGTCGACCGCGAAGCCGAGACCGTCGAAGAACTCGACCGCCTCCGACCCGATGAGCCCGGCCGACCCCGTGACGAGGACCTTCACGACGCGAGCGGCCGGGACGACGGGGTGCGGCGGGGTCCGAACACGATCTGCGATGCTACCGGCCACCATGAGCGCGGCCCCGTCCCCCTCCGCGGTGACGGGACGGCTGCGGGTGGCGCTGACCCTGGAGCAGTGCTGGCACCGGGTCCCGGGCGGGACGGCCACGTCGATCCTGGCCCTGGCCGGAGCGTTGGCGGCGCGGGACGACGTCGAGGTGGTGGGCGTGGCCGCCCGCCACGACGGCCCGCCCCCCGAGCCGTGGACGCCACCGGTCTCGGTCCGGCACCTGCCGCTGCCCCGGCTGGCGCTGTACGAGACGTGGCACGCCGTGCGGCGGCCCCGCGTCGAGCGGGCCACCGGTCCCGTCGACCTGGTGCACGCCACCGCCGTGGCCGTCCCCGGCAGCCGGGCCCCGCTCGTCGTGACCATCCACGACCTGGCCTTCCTGGTGGCCCCCGAACAGGCCACCCGTCACGGCCTGCGGTTCTTCCGGCGGGGCACCGAGCTGGCCCGCCGCCACGCCCGCCTCGTGCTGGTGCCGTCGGAGGCCACCGCGGCCGAGTGCCGGCAGGCGGGCTTCGACCCGGGCCGGATCCGGGTCGTGCCGTGGGGCGTCGCGGCCACGCCGGCGACGCCCGTCGACGTCGAGCGGGTGCGCACCGCCCACCGGCTCGACCGGCCCTACGTCCTCTTCGTGGGCACCGTCGAGCCCCGCAAGAACCTGCCCCGGCTGGTCCGGGCCCTGGCCGCCCTCGACCGGCCCGACGTCGACCTCGTCCTGGTCGGGGCCGAAGGCTGGAACGAGGACCTGGGCGCCCTGCTCGACGCCCTCCCCGGGCGGGCCCGGTCGCTCGGCTTCGTCCCGTCCGGCGACCTCGGGCCGCTCTACGCCGGGGCCGCCGTGGTCGCCTACCCGAGCCTGCGCGAGGGCTTCGGCCTGCCGCCCCTGGAGGCCATGGCGCAGGGCGCGGCCGTCGTCACGTCGGCGGGCACGGCCACCGAGGAGGTGGCCGGCGACGCCGCCGTGCTGGTCGACCCGACGTCGGTCGACGCCATCGCCGCCGGTCTCGACCGGATCCTGTCCGACCCCGCCGAGGCCGCCTCCCTCGGTGCCCGGGCCCGCATCCGGGCCGCCGGGTACACCTGGTCCCGCACCGCCGAGCTCACCGTGGCCGCCTACCGCGAGGTCCTCGCCTCGTGACCACGCGCCGGGTCCGGGTGGGGGTCAACCTCTTGTGGCTCGTCCCGGGGGTGGTCGGCGGGAGCGAGGAGTACGTCACCCGGCTCCTGCGGGCCCTGGCCGACCTCGACCCCCCCGACCTGGACGTGCAGCTGTTCGGGCTCGACGAGCTGGCGGTCGCCCACCCGGACCTGGCCAAGCGCTTCCCGCTCCGGACCATCGCCCTGCGGGGCCGGCTGAAGGCCCTCCGGGTGGCGGCCGAGACCACCTGGCTGCCGGCCCAGGTGCGGCGGGCCCGGCTCGACGTGATCTGGCACCCCGGCGGCGTCGTGCCCCCGCTCACCGGTGGCGCCGCCGTGGTCCTGACCATCCACGACCTGCGCCCCCTCGACCTGCCGGAGGGCTTCTCCCGCACCAAGGTCGCCTACCTGCGCACCGTCCTGCCCCGGTCGGTGCGGCGGGCCGCCGTGGTCACCGCCCCCTCCGAGCAGGTCGTGACCGAGATCGAGGACCGCTTCGGCGTCCCGCGGGACCGGCTGCGGGCGGTGCCCCACGGCATCGGCGCCGAGCTGTTCGACCCCGTGCCGCCGGCCGAGGTCGATCGGGTGCGGGCCGTCTACGACCTGGCCGGGCGGTGGCTGCTGTACCCGGTCATCACCTATCCCCACAAGGATCACGGGACGCTGGTGCGGGCCTTCGCCCGGCTGGCGTCCGGCCACCCCGACGTCGACCTCGTGCTGACCGGGGGCGAGGGCCCGGCCGAAGCCGACGTGGCCCGGGCGATCGCAGCGAGCGGCGTCGCCGATCGGATCCGGCGCACCGGCCGGGTGCCCCGCGCCGATCTCGACGCCCTGCTCGACGGGGCGGCCGCCGTGGCCTTTCCGTCGCGCTACGAGGGCTTCGGCAACGGCGCCCTCGAGGCGCTGGCCAAGGGGACGCCGGTCGTGGCCGCGGACACCACGTCGCTCCCCGAGGTGGTGGGCGACGGTGGTCTGCTGGTGGCGCCCGGCGACGTCGGGGCCTGGGCCGATGCCCTCGCCCGGGTGCTCGACGACGACGCCCTGGCGGCCCGGCTGGGCGCGGCCGGGCGGGTCCACGCCGCCCGCTTCACCGACCGCGCCGGGGCCGAGGCGCTGCTGTTCACCCTGCGGTCAGCAGCCGACTCCGGCTGGGGGCCCGCCGCCGGGTAGGGTGACCGACCCATGGGAAAGGCATCCTCAGCCAAGAAGGTGGCCCGTGCGGCCCGCGCCGGCGGCACGACCTCCGGCCAGCGTCGCAACATCGGCTTCCCTGCGGCCATCGTCGCCATCGTCGTCCTCGGTGTGGGCCTGATCGCCTTCGCCCGCCAGGACCAGGAGACGGGCGGCCATCCCGCCCTGGGCGAGCACTGGCACGCGGCCTACGGCATCTACGTCTGCGACCGGTGGGTGGCGAACATGCCCGACGGCCCCGACGATCCGCTGGGCATCCACACCCACGAGGACGGGCTGATCCACATCCACCCGTTCCTCGCCTCGTCCGCCGGCAGCTCCGCCAACCTGGGCAAGTTCTTCGACCAGGTGGGCGTGAAGGTCACCGATTCGTCGATCACCCTCCCACCGGGCGACCAGTTCGGCGAGCGGGTCTACAAGAACGGCGAGACCAAGTGCGGTGACGAGGACGGCCGCGTGGTGATG
>DASYLG010000016.1:0-3346 GCA_036009685.1 Iamia sp.
GGCGATCAGATCCGGCGGCTTCCCGCCGGATCTGATCGCCAGCTCGGGGGGAGGGGTGGAGTGCGGTGGTCATGGCCCGATCGTCCGCCGGCGCCGGGCCGGTGTCGTCAGGCCGGGGGCCGGTCCCGGGTCCACCCGTGGGTGGACGACGGCGTCGGTACGGTCGTCGTCGATGAGCCCCGATCGCACCCGCCGCCTCGTCCCCTCGGGGATCGACGTCGTCGTGGGCCTGGGCGTCGGTCTCCTCGACCTGGTGGGGGCGCTCGTCCAGGCCGGCCAGGACCCGGGCGAGCCCCGCCAGACCGTCGCCGGCGCCGCCCTCCTGCTGGGGTCCGGGGCGGTGCTCGTGTGGCGGCGACGGTGGCCCTTCGCCACGTCGGTGGTCGTCGGCGTCCTGGTCGGCAGCTACGGGATGGCCGAGCTGCCCGACCCGCCCGTCTACGTCGCCATGGTCCTCTCCCTGGCGACGGTGGCGGCGTTCGCGACCCGGGCCCACACCATCGGCGTGACCGCGGTCTTCGTCGCGTCGGGCATCGTAGCCGTGGTGCTGTCGGCCGATTCCGGCCCCGACGACTGGTACGCCATCTTCGTGCCCGCCCTCGCCGCCCTGGCCCTGGGCGCGGCCTACCGGGAGCGGCTGGCCGCGGTCGCCCGAGGTCGCCAGGTCGAGGTCGACACGGCCGTCGCCGGCGAGCGACGCCGCATCGCCCGCGAGCTCCACGACGTCGTGGCCCACCACGTGAGCGTCATGGTCGTCCAGGCCGAGGCGGGGGCGGCGCCGGCCGAGGTCCGGGGCGACGAGACCGCCGTCGCCGCCTTCGACGGGATCGCCACCACCGGGCGCCAGGCGATGGTCGAGCTGCGTCGCCTGCTCGGCGTCCTCCGCGACGAGACCCGCACGGGCACCGAGCCCCAGCCCGGGATCGACCGGCTGCCGGGTCTGGTGGCCCGGGTGCGCGAGGCCGGCCTGCCCGTCACCCTGGAGGTCGAGGGCGAGCCCCGGCCGGTCGACGACGGTCTCGACGTCAACGCCTACCGGATCGTGCAGGAGGCCCTGACCAACGTGGTGCGCCACGCCCCCACGGCCACGGCCCGGGTGGGGGTGACGTGGTCGCCGGCCTCGCTGGCGCTGGTGGTGGACGACGACGGCCCCGGCCCGGACGCCGGGCCGGACGACGAGACGACCGGCAGGGGGCTGGTCGGCATCCGCGAGCGGGTGGCCCTGCTCGACGGCACGCTCGACCTCGGTCCCCGACCCGAGGGTGGCTTCCGGGTCGCCGTCCGCCTCCCGCTCGGACGGGACGGCGACCCGTGACGGGGCCGCCGATCCGGGTCGTGATCGCCGACGACCAGCCCGTGGTGCGGGCCGGCTTCGCCGCCATCCTCGACGCCCAGCCCGACATCGAGGTGCGGGGGGAGGCGGCCGACGGGCGCGAGGCGGTCGAGGTCGCCCGCCGGGTGCGCCCCGACGTCGTGCTGATGGACGTGCGCATGCCCGTCCTCGACGGCATCGCCGCCACCGCCGCCCTGGCCGGGCCGGACGTGGACGATCCCATTCGGGTCCTCGTCCTCACCACCTTCGACCTCGACGAGCACGTCCACGACGCCCTCCGGGCCGGGGCCTCGGGGTTCCTGCTCAAGGACGCCAGCCGCAGCCAGCTCGTCGACGCCGTCCGCACCGTGGCCGGGGGCGACGCCCTGCTGGCGCCGTCGGTGACCCGCCGCCTGCTCGCCCGGCTGGCCCGACCGGCACCGACGGCCCGCGTCGAGGAGGTCCTGCGCGACCTCACCGAGCGGGAGCGCGAGGTCCTCGTGCTCATGGCCCGGGGCCGCACCAACGGCGAGATGGCGGCCGAGCTCCACCTGGGCGAGTCGACGGTGAAGACCCACGTCAACCGGGTCTTCGCCAAGCTCGCCCTCCGCGACCGGGTCCAGGCCGTGATCCTCGCCTACGACCTCGGCCTGGTGCAGCCCGGCGACTGAGCGGACCACGAGGTGCCAGGCACCTCGTGGGCGTCGGACCTCGGGTGCGCCTCGGGAGGCGGTCCCAGGAGGTGCCTGGCACCTCGTGGACGGCTAGGTCGGGAGCTCGACCGGGGTCTCGGCGGGGGCGGCCTCGGCCTCGTCGAGGGCGTCGAGGGCGGCCACGGCGGCGTCGAGCATGCGGGCCGTGCAACCGGCCATGGCGACGGGCGGGACGGCCTCGGTGACCACGACCTCGGCGAGGGCGCGGAAGGCCTCGGCCGCGGCGCCGTCGCCCAGGGCGGCGGGCTCGCCGGTGTCGCCCCCGTGCACGATGTCGGGCTCGAGCGGGATCTGGGCCAGCAGCGGAGCGCCGGCCGCCTCGGCCAGGGCGGCGCCGCCGCCGGTGCCGAACAGGGCGTAGGTCTCGCCGTGGTCGCAGGTGAACGAGCTCATGTTCTCGATGACGCCGGCGACCCGCAGGTAGCTCTTGCGGGACATGGAGACCGCCCGCTCGGCCACCTTCTGGGCGGCGAGGGCGGGGGTGGTGACGACGAGGACCTCGGCCCGGGGGATCAGCTTGGCCACGCCCATCTGGACGTCGCCGGTGCCGGGGGGCATGTCGACGAGGAGGTAGTCGAGGTCGTCGCCCCACTCGACGTCCTGGAGGAAGTGCTGCACGCCGCGGTTGAGCATCAGGCCCCGCCACATCAGCGCCTGGGCCTCGTCCTCGACCAGGAAGCCCATGGAGATGACCCGCAGCTCGCCCGGGCCCACCTGCTTGCGGTGGGGGACCATCACCTTGCGACCGTCGCGCTCGTGACCGGCCAGACGACCGTCGATCCCGAGCATGCGGGGGACCGAGAAGCCCCAGACGTCGGCGTCGAGCACGCCGATCTTCAGACCGCGGGCGGCGAGGGCGGTGGCCAGGTTCACGGTGACCGACGACTTGCCCACCCCGCCCTTGCCCGACGCCACCAGGATGACCTTGGTGGTGGGCCCGACGGCGGTGTCCTCGTCGCGCTGGGAGACGTTGAAGCGGGCCTTGGCCATGGCGCCGGTGCGCTCGTCGGCGGTCATCTCCGACCAGTCGAGCTTCACCGACGTCACGCCGGTGGCGGAGCCCAGCCGGGTGCGGATGTCGCGCTGGATCTGGGCCCGCAGCGGGCACCCGGCGGTGGTGAGGGCGATGGTGACGATGACGACGCCTTCGTCGGTGGCGTCGATCGAGCGGACCATGCCCAGATCGACGATGTCGCTGCCCAGCTCCGGGTCGATCACGCCCCGTAGCAGTGCTCGCAGCTCCTCGACGTCGACCTTCACGTCGGTGATTCTACCGGTCGTGACCAGAGAAACCCGGGGGCAGGGGCGGTAGCCTCCTCGA
>DASYLG010000017.1:0-2214 GCA_036009685.1 Iamia sp.
AGCACGACGGCCAGGAGCCACAGGTCGTGGCCGATGGCCGGGCTCCGGATCGCCTCCGAGAGCGGGGCGTAGGCGGTCCAGCCGAACGCGGCCGGACCGTCGGCGGTGGCGAAGCCGGCGATCATGGTGAACCCGCCGAACAGGAACAGCCAGTAGCCGAGGGCGTTCAGCCGGGGGAAGGCCATCTCCTTGGCCCCGATCTGCAACGGCACCAGGTAGTTCGCCAGCCCGAAGGCCATGGGCACGATGAACAGGTAGATCATCACGCTGCCGTGCATGGTGAAGACCTGGTTGTAGGCGCCCGGCTCCACGATCTGCGTGCCCGGCGAGTAGAGCTCGACCCGGATCACGCTGGCCAGGGCCCCGCCCAGCAGGAAGAAGCCCAGGGCGGTGACGATGTAGGCGAGCCCGATCACCTTGTGGTCGGTCGAGGTCAGGAGGCCCAACAGGCCCCGGGCCCGCAGGGACGACGGCGGCCGGGTCGGCTCGGAGTCGATCGGCTCGGGGGCGATCACCGGATCGTCGTCGAGCGTCGTCATCCGACCGCCTCGGACTGCTCGGCCAGCCAGGCGTCGAACTCCTCGGGGCTCACCAGGCGGACCTGGAAGTACATGCGCCAGTGGTCGAGACCGCAGAACTCGGCGCAGCGGCCGCGGTACGTGCCCTCCTTGGTGGGCGTCACGTCGATCCGGTTGTCGACGCCGGGGATAAGGTCGGTCTTGGACAGGAACTCCGGCACCCAGAACGAGTGGGCCACGTCCACGCTGATCAGGTCGAGCCGAGTCGTCTCGCCGACCGGCAGCACCAGCTCGGGACCGTCGTTGCCCTCGCCGTCGCCCTCGATCACCACGTCGGTGCCCTCGTAGGCGAACTGCCACGACCACTGGAAGCCGGTGACGGTCACCGTGTTGTCCGGCGTTGCGCTCGTGGCCCGGACGTCACGGAAGGCCAGGCTCCCGAACACGAAGAGGACCACCACGATGACGATCGGGACGACGGTGTAGGCGATCTCGATCGGGATGTGCTCCTCGACCTGGGTCGGCAGGCCGTCGTTGCGCTTCCGGTAGCGGACCACCGACCAGACGATCAGCCCCCACACCAGGCAGCCCACGGCCAGGGCGGCGATGACCGCCGGCGACCACAGGTCGAGGACGGTGTCGCCCTGCTCGGTGGCCGAGTCGGGCATGCCGAACGAGCCGCCACAGCCGGCCAGGCCGACGGCGGTCGCGAGCACGACCCCGAGGCGGGCGGGAGGCGTCCGGCGCATCGCCGCCGACCCTACCGACGATCCGCGAGGGGGGTCGGGTTGGAGGGGACCGGATGGACCAGGATCACCCCCATGGACGTGCTGACGATGCGGACGATCTTCCGCTGCCGGGACCTGGACGTCTCCCGCCGGTTCTGGGAGGACGCGCTGGGGCTCACCGTGGCGCGCGAGTACGGGGTGGCCGGGGAGGTCACCGGGGTGGTGCTCTTCGCCGGGGGCGGCTTCGTCGAGCTGACGACGTCACCCTCGACGGTGGCGGAGGGGTCGGGCTCGGCCGTGGTGTGGCTCCAGGTCGCCTCGGTCGGATCCGAGGAGGCGCGGCTGGTGGCCGCCGGTGTGCCCATCGACCGACCCGCCGAGCGGATGCCCTGGGGCCTGGTCGAGTGCTGGCTGTCCGATCCCGACGGCGTGCGGATCGTGCTGGTCGAGACGCCGCCCGACCATCCCCTGCGCCGGCGTGTCGAGTAGCGGCCCTCGGCTCCGACGTCTCCGCCGATGAGCATCGTGACCGTGGATCTCGTGGTGTCGGTGGACGGCGCCATGGCCGGCCCCGACGTGCACCCCGTCGACAACCCGGGGGGCGACGACGCCCTCCGCCTCCACCTCTGGTTGGCCGAGCTGGCCTCGTGGCGGGAACGGCAGGGCATGGAGGGCGGCCTCGACAACGTCGACTCCCGGACCATCGGCGAGTGGTTCGCCACCACCGGCGCGGTGGTGATGGGGCGGACGATGTACGACAGCGCAGTCGACTTCTGGGGCGACGATCCGCCGTTCCGGGCCCCCGTCTTCGTGGTCACCCACCGGCCGCTGCCGTTCGTAGAGAAGGAGGGCGGGACGAGCTACACGTTCGTACCGGAGGGCTTCGACGCCGCCGTGGCCCTCGCCCGGGCCGCCGCCGGCGACCGCAACGTCAGCATGGCCGGTGGGGTGTCGATCGTCCGCCAGGC
>DASYLG010000018.1:0-3796 GCA_036009685.1 Iamia sp.
GCTCTGGCCACCATCGACGCCGGCCAGCGCGACCTGCGCATGGAGGTGGCCCTGCCCGACGCCTACGACGAGACCGGCCTGGCCTTCTCCGTCGAAGACGGGTCCTACTTCCTGTGGGCGCCGGCCGCCGGGTTCCCCACCATCGCCCTGTACCGGGTCGAGGACGGCGAGGTCTCCTTCGTGCTCCACTCGGAGCGGTCCGAGCTGGGCCCCGGTCTCCGGCTGGGCATCCACATCGTCGGGGCCCACGTCGAGCTGCTCGCCGGCGGCGCCGTGGTCGCCACCTACGAGGACGGCGTCGACAGCACCCGCGTCGGCCTGGCCGTGGCCCCGGGCGGGGCGTTCGGCACCTTCGACGACCTGATCGTCGATCTCGCCCTGCCGGGCTGAGGCCGGCGGCGCGCTACCGTGCCGCGTCTCGGGGTCCGGCCAGGAGGATGAGAAGGTTGAACGATCGCGCCGACGAGGCTGCTGACCGGCGCAGGGTGCTCGAGCTGGCCCTGACCCGCCGCCCCGAGCTGACGCTGGCCGACCTCCACCAGGCCCTCGACGGCGTCGGCCTGGACGTCGACACGGCCACCCTGGTCCACGACCTCGACGCCATGGGCTTCGACATCGAGGGTGACGGCGTCGACGACGACGTCTCCCCGACCCTGGCCCCGCCGGCCCCGAGCTCCCCGGCCGCGGCGGGCGTCATCGGCGAACCCGATGCCTTCGAACCCGATGCCTTCGAGCCCGGCGCCTTCGCCGCCTCGGGTGACGGCACCGACTGGTGGAAGGGCCGCACCGGGGTCATCGCCCTCTCGGTGGGCGTGCTGGTCGTCGCCCTCCTGGCGGCCTTCCTGCTCGGCGGGGGCGACGACGACGACACCGCCGACGGCGACGGTGGCTCGAAGAGCGAGACCCCGGTCACCGCCTCGGGCTCGGCGGCGCCGGCCGGACCGGTCGAGACGGCGCCGGTCGGCCCCGGCGAGGACCAGGAGCTGGTCGGCGGGGTCGACGGCGCCTCCGCCTTCGACGAGGCCCAGTCCGAGGGGCTGGGCGTGGCCCCCGACGGCAGCCCGTGGGAGATCCGGGCCGGCACCTGGTCGGTGGCCGACGGCGTCGCCCGCCTCGATGCCGTCGAGGGCGAGGACGGCGTGGGTCTGGCCACCTTCGACCCGGGCCTCGAGAGCTACCGGCTCCAGGTCCGCCTGGCCAGCCTGGCCAACGGGAACGGCCTGGCGTTCGGCGCCGCCGGGCCCGACGACTACTTCACCGTGGTCGCCGCCCCGGGCTTCTCGACCTTCTTCCTCGTCCACGTGACGGCGGCCGGCCGCGAGGTCGTGGCCAACAGCAAGCTGACCGCGACCGAGGGCGGGCGGGCCGTGATCGGCGTCCACGTCACCGCCGGGCAGGTCGAGGTCCTCGTGAACGGGGCCGTCGTGATGACCCAGGCCGTCGAGCTGCCGGGGACGGCCATCGGCCTGGGGTCGATCCCGGGCGGGTACGGCGGTCGCTTCGACGAGGTCAGCTACCGCGCTGATCCCTGACCTCGTCCCAGGCGTCCTCGATGGCCGGGCCGATGAACTCGTCGGCGGCGAACAGGGCCGCCTCCTGGGTGAAGTGCACGCCGTCGGGGCGCAGGTCGGGGGTGAGCTCGCCACCGGGCAGGTCGGCCATCCAGCCAGCCAGGTCGACCAGCCGCACGGTGTCGGGCCGGGCCTCGGCCAGCTCCTCGCCGATCTCCCGGAACCGGTGCATCCGGTCCGGGTCCGACGTCGGGAAGGGCTCGGCCGGCGGGCGGCCGTCGACGGTGCCCAGCCGCACCAGCGGCGGCTGGACCCAGAGGACCACCGCGCCGTCGGCGGTGAGCAGGTCGATGAGGCGGAGGGCCTCGTCGATCAGGGCGGCGTCGTAGGTCGGGTCGCCGACGGTGCGCCATCCGTCGACCCCGGGCAGCACGTGATCGGCCACGTCCCACGGCCCGTACTGGACGATCGCCAGGTCCAGCTGGGCGGCGGCCTCGGTGTAGCGCTCGTCCTTGGCCTCGCAGCGTCCGCTCGGGTCGCCGGCGCGGGTGCCGTAGCGGATCTCGCCCTCGATGATGATGCCGCAGCCCAGCTCGGTCATCCCCGGCCCGAACTCCAGGTTCCCGGTGGCCTGGGCCCACTGGGCCAGGCCGAGGGACATCGCCGTGGCGGTCGAGTCGCCGAACACGCCGATGACCGGCGCACCCGGCCGCACATCGACGCGGGAGGCCAGCCGGTCGAACTCGGCCGCGGTGGCGTCGATGTCGATGGGCACCGGCTCGGTGGGGACGAGCAACGCCCCCGCCACGACCAGGGCGGCGGCGGCGCCGGCCGCCAGCGCCAGCACCGGGGGGCGCCGTCCCGGGGCCGGGTCCCGGGGCCGCGGCCAGGCCCCCGTCCGGATGGGGGTCTCCAGCAGCGTGGAGCTGAGGGCGGCGAGGGCGACCGACACGGGCACGGCCACCAGGAAGGCGACCGTCCGGGACGTCCCCAGCCGCTCGGGTGACAGCCAGCGGAACACCGGCCAGTGGAACAGGTAGAGCCCGTAGGAGATCTGCCCCAGCCGGCGCAGGGGGGCCACGGCCAGCAGCCCGGCCACGGGTCCCGGTACCAGGCAGGCGGCGACCACGGCCACGCTCGCCACCGCGTAGGCCGTCAGGCCGCCGCGGTAGAGGCCGGGGGCGGACTGCTCGACCGTCACCCACGCCACCACCGTGGCCGCCAGGCCGAGCCCTCCGACGGCGGCGACGACGGGCGCCCGGGCCGCGAGGGGTCGGTCGGCCCGGGCCACGACGAGGGCCAGGAGGACGCCGGCGAGCAGCTCGACGGCGCGGGTGTCGGTGCCGAAGTAGAGGCGGTCGACGTCGGCACCCGTCGCCACCAGGACCCCCGTCACCACCGCGGCGGCGACCAGCAGGCCGACGACGGCCGCGACCATGCGGTCGAGCCCCAACCGGCGCCGGACCATGAGGGCGAAGACGGGCGGGAACAGCAGGTAGAACTGCTCCTCGATCGCCAGCGACCAGGCGTGCTGGAGCAGCGACGGCGCCGCGAACAGGTCGCCGTAGCTCCGCCCCTCGACCACGAAGCGCCAGTTGGTGATCTGGAACAGGGTGGCCAGGACGTCCCCGCCGAGGCCGTCCTGCTCGGTCGGCCCAGCGACGACGGCGCCGTAGACCAGGACCAGCAGGAGCGTGAGGAGCGAGGCTGGGAGCAGGCGCCGGGCCCGACGCCGGTAGAACTCGCCGAGGCGGACCCCCGTGCCCGCGCTCCGGTCGGCCAGCAGCAGGGTCGTGATCAGGAAGCCGGACAGGGTGAAGAACGTCGACACCCCGAGGAACCCGCCCCGGGCCCAGTCGAACCCGCCGTGGTAGAGCAGCACGGCGGCCACGGCGATGCCCCGCAGCCCGTCGAGGGCGGGGACGTACCCCAGACGCCGGCCCCCGCCGGCCGCTCGCGAATCGGACGGCACGGCTAGAGGTTCGCGCATCGCGGCCCGCGACCGGCTGCCGCTGCGTCGGTTGGTCGGGGGGCCTCGCGGTAACGTCCTCCGGCGGCGCGGACCAGAGGGTGTGCATGGACCAAGAGGACCAGGGATCGTCGGCGCTCCCACCCTCCGACGACCCCGCCCCCTTGGACCGGCGCGTGGTGCGCCGCGCCCGCCCCGCCGAGGCCGTGCCGGCCCCCCCCGGGCCCGCCGACCGGGACCCCCGGCCCGTGCCCTGGCGCCGGCCGGACGGGGTCGCGGCCCCCGACGGCGCCCCCCACCGCCTGCGGGACCTGGG
>DASYLG010000019.1:0-5123 GCA_036009685.1 Iamia sp.
GACGACATCTCGTACTTCGCCGAGGCCGCCTTCCAGGACGACGACGTGGCCCAGGCGATCACCGCGGTCCGGGCCGACGGGGCGATCTACTTCACCGCCGCCGGCAACAGCGGGAACCTGGCCGACGGCACGTCGGGCACCTGGCAGGGCGACTTCCAGGACGCCGGGGCCTCGGCCGACCCGCTCCCCGAGGGGCTGCGCGTGCACGGCTGGGGCGTCGGCCAGGCCACCAACCCGGTGACCGAGGGCTTCGCCCAGGTCGTCACCCTCCAGTGGGCCGACCCGCTCGGGGCCTCGGGCAACGACTACGACCTCTACGTGCTCGACGAGACCGGCACGGAGGTCGAGTTCTCCTCCACGTCGTACCAGTCGGGGACCGAGGACCCGCTGGAGACGACCCTCGCCTTCGCCGACGAGCAGCTCGTGGTGGCCAAGGACGCGGCCGCCGAGGACCGCTACCTGGCGGTGCACACCAACCGCGGCGCGCTGACCTACGCCACGGGCGGCGCGACCTACGGCCACAACGCCAGCGTCGACGCCATCTCGACCGGCGCCACCCCCGCCGCCCAGGCCTTCGAGTTCATCCCCGGCTCGCCCACCGGCCCCTTCCCGGAGCAGCACTCGGCGGCGGACGCCAGCGAGCTCTTCACCAGCGACGGCCCGGTGCGGTCGTTCTACGCCCCCGACGGGACTCCCCTGACCCCGGGCGACCTGTCCAGCACCGGCGGCGTGGTCCGCAACGGCGTCGACATCACCGCAGCCGACGGCGCCACCACCACCACGCCCGGCTTCGCCCCCTTCTTCGGCACCTCGGCGGCCGCGCCCAACGCCGCGGCCGTCGCCGCCCTCGCCCTCTCCGGCGACCCGACCCTCACACCCGCCGAGCTCGAGGCGGCGATGACGTCCACCGCCATCGACGTCGAGGCCGAGGGCGTCGACCCGGCGACAGGTGCCGGCATCGTCATGGCTCCGGCCACCATCGCGGCCGCCGGCCTCACCGACGACGCCTTCGTCACCTTCGGCGACCGCACCATCACCGAGGTCGACGGCGACGGCGACGAGGCCTACGAGCCGGGCGAGGTCTACGACGTGGCCCAGACGGTCCGCAACGACGGCGTGGCCACCGCGACCGGCGTGGCGGCGGTGCTGGTCCCCGGTTCACCCGACGTCACCGTCGTCGCCGGGATCCCGCTGCCGACCACCCTGGCCCCGAACGCCGAGGGTGTGGCCACCGCCCGGGTGCGCATCTCGCTCGACTGCGAGTGCGGGACCCGACCGTCACTCACCTGGACCGTGACCTATGGGGGTGGCGGGCCGGGCACGACGTCGACCGCCGTCGAGCTGTTCGTGGCCGGGGGCCTGGCCGCGCCGCAGGACATCGCCTACGACGGCCCGGAGGTCCCGATCCCGGACGGTGACCCGGCCGGCGCCGCCGTCGAGATCGAGGTCGGAGATGTCGGGAGGGTGGGCGCCGTGACCCTGACCATCGGCGGCTCGGCGTGCTCCACGGACGCCGAGTCGACGACCGTCGGCCTGTCCCATGCCTTCGTGAGCGACCTGACCCTCGTGCTCGTGTCGCCGGACGGCACCGCCGTGACCCTCGTCGCCCGCCGGGGTGGCGGCGGCAACAACCTGTGCCAGACCGTGTTCAGCGACGCCGGCGCCAAGCCGATCGCCGCGGTGACCGCGGCCGGCGCCCCCTTCACGGGCACCTTCCGACCCGAGGAGCCGCTGTCCGGCCTCGGTGGCGAGCACGCCGAGGGCACCTGGACGCTGCTGGCCGTCGACTCCGAGCATCCCGACCCCGGGATCATCCGGGACGTGGCGCTCACCGTGTCCCCGCTGGCCTGCGACCAGTACCGGTCGACCGATGCCTTCGTCGATGCCGCCTTCCGCGACTTCCTGGGGCGTCCGGCCGAGCCCGACGCGCTCGCCTTCTGGGGCGACCGCCTGCTCAGCGGTCTCGAGACCCGGGCCACGGTGGCCCGCAAGGTGGCCCGCAGCGCCGAGTACGCCGGCATCGTCACCCGCCGGGCCTACCGCCAGTACCTCGGCCGCTCCGGCGGGGCCGCCGAGGTCGCCTACTGGTCCGAGCGGGTCCGCACCGGGCTGTCCGTGTCCGAGCTGCCCATCCACCTGCTGGGCTCGGCCGAGCTCTTCACCCGATCCGGTGGCACCTCGGGCGGGTTCGTCCACGACCTGTTCGACGCCGTCCTGCACCGGCGACCGACCGCCACCGAGCGGGCCGAGCGGGTCGCCGCCCTGGGGCGGGGCACCACCCGGGCGACGGTGGCCCGGGCGCTGCACGCCGGGATCGAGTCGCGCCGCCTGCGCACCGCGAACCAGTACGACCTCCTCCTCGGCCGGGCGCCGACCACCGCCGAGCGGGACCTGTGGGTCCGCCGCCTGGCCACCCAGGACGACCGCGACCTGGCCGTGGCGCTGGCGGCCACCGACGAGTACCTGGCCCACGCGGGGACCTGACAGCATCCTTCGGTGACCGAGTCCCACCACTGGTTCGAGGGACTGGCGGACCACCTCGGGTCGGCCTACCTGCGCTACTCCTTCACCAAGGGCACCGAGCAGGAGATCGGCTTCCTGGTCGAGGCGCTCGGGCTGGAGCCCGGGATGCGGGTGCTCGACGTGGGCTGCGGCCCCGGTCGCCACGCCCACGCCCTGGGCCGGCGGGGGATCGCGGTCCACGGGGTCGACATCAGCGCCCGGTTCGTCGAGATCGCCCGTCGCGACGCCCCCGACGGGGTCACCTTCGCCCGCGCCGATGCCCGTGACCTGGGCTTCGACGCCGAGTTCGACGCCGCCATCTCGCTCTGCCAGGGCGCCTTCGGGCTCCAGGGCGGTCCCGCCACCACCACCGACGGCACCGGCGACGCCCCCGTCCTGGCCGGCATCGCCCGGGCCCTGCGGCCCGGCGGGCGGGCGGCGGTGAGCGCCTTCTCGTCCTACTTCCAGGTGTCCAACCTGGGCGAGGGCACGACCTTCGACGCCGACACAGGTGTCGCTCACGAGCGCACCGTCATCAAGGACGAGCGGGGTCGGGACGCCGAGACCGACCTGTGGACCACCTGCTTCACCCCCCGCGAGCTGCGCCTCCTGGCCCTGTCGGTGGGCCTGGTTCCCGAGCACGTCTGGGCCGTCGAACCCGGCCGCTACGCCCGCCGCCCGCCCGACGTCGACCACGCCGAGCACCTCCTGGTGGCCCGCCGATCCGTCTGACACCATCGGGCGATGCGCAGTCCCGAGATGGAAGCCCTCGACGTCCTGGTGGGGGAGTGGCGCACGACGCTGGCGAACGCCTGGTTCGACGTCCCGCCCGGCGCCGACCGGATGACCACCACCGTGTCGTGGATCGGCGAGGCCTTCGTCCTCGTCGAGTGGGAGAGCCCCGGCGGCGGCAACACGTTCTGCCTCGGACGCAGCGGCGCCAACGACGCCTACTGGGCGCTGTACCACGACGGGCGGGGCACGGACCGTCTGTTCGCCATGACCTTCGCCGCCGGCGACTGGACCCTGATCCGCGAGGACCCCGACTTCCACCAGCGCTTCATCGCCACCGTCGAGCCCGACCGCATCGCCGGCCGGTGGGAGGCGTCCGAGGACGCCGGGGCGACGTGGCGGAAGGACTTCGACCTCACCTTCGAACGGGCCTGAGCCGCCTGTTGGTGGCATCGGGGCCGGGCCGGTAGCGTTGTCGGGTTCCTGTCTGCTGACGCGTCGCGCCCGCGGACTCCATCGACTTCCTGTCCCTCCGAGAAGAGCTTCATTCGTGTCCGACC
Source organism: Iamia sp. (assembly GCA_036009685.1). Lineage (GTDB taxonomy): Bacteria > Actinomycetota > Acidimicrobiia > Acidimicrobiales > Iamiaceae > Iamia. Next base: position 3,795 of record DASYLG010000019.1, read on the forward strand.
AGACCGCCACCCTCCCTCCCACCGATGCCGCCGAAGACGAGTACGTGCCCCGCACGATCGCCTTCGATGACCTCGACATCGACTTCGACGAGGCCATCGCCGCCTCGATGGTCAGCGTCGAGGACGGCCAGATCGTCGAGGGCAAGGTCGTCAAGGTCGACAAGGACGAGGTCCTCCTCGACATCGGCTACAAGACCGAGGGCGTGATCCCGGCTCGCGAGCTGTCGATCCGCAACGACGTCGACCCGAGCGAGATCGTCAGCCTGGGCGAGGAGCTCGAGGCGCTGGTCCTCACCAAGGAGGACAAGGACGGCCGTCTGGTCCTGTCCAAGAAGCGGGCCCAGTACGAGCGGGCCTGGGGCGACATCGAGGCCACCAAGGAGCGCGACGGCGTCGTCACCGGCCCGGTCATCGAGGTCGTCAAGGGCGGCCTGATCATCGACATCGGCCTCCGCGGCTTCCTCCCCGCCTCGCTCGTCGAGCTGCGCCGGGTGCGCGACCTCCAGCCCTACGTGGGCAAGGAGCTCACCGCCAAGATCATCGAGCTGGACAAGAACCGGAACAACGTCGTCCTCTCCCGCCGGGCCTGGCTGGAGGAGACCCAGAAGGAGCAGCGCGAGGAGTTCCTCGACAACCTCAAGCCCGGCGAGATCCGCAAGGGCGTGGTGTCGAGCGTCGTGAACTTCGGCGCCTTCGTCGACCTGGGCGGCATGGACGGCCTGATCCACGTCTCCGAGCTGTCGTGGAAGCACGTCGACCACCCGAGCTCGGTGGTGACGGTCGGCGACGAGGTCACGGTGCAGGTGCTCGACGTGGACCTCTCCCGCGAGCGGATCTCGCTGTCGCTCAAGGCGACCCAGCAGGACCCGTGGCAGGAGTTCGCCACGACCCACCAGGTCGGCGAGCTCGTGTACGGCCGGGTCACCAAGCTCGTGCCGTTCGGCGCGTTCGTGCAGGTCGGCGACGGCATCGAAGGCCTGGTGCACATCTCCGAGATGGCGGTGCACCACGTCGAGGCGCCCGAGCAGGTCGTCACTCCGGGCGAAGAGCTCTGGGTCAAGATCATCGACATCGATCTCGACCGTCGTCGCATCTCGCTTTCGATCAAGCAGGCGGCCGAGGGCGGCATCGTGGCCGCCGAGTACCAGGATCAGTTCGGTGAGCACGCCTACGACGAAGAGGGCAACTACATCGGCCCCGACTACACCGAGGAAGAAGCGGTGGAAGGCGCTGAAGGCGCCGTCGAGGGCGAAGCAGTCGCCGCAGTCGAAGGCGAAGCGGTCGCTGCGGTCGAAGGCGAAGCGGTCGCTGCGGTCGAAGGCGACGTCG
>DASYLG010000020.1:0-7822 GCA_036009685.1 Iamia sp.
GGAGGGCGATGAAGGCGTCGAGGCTGGTCGGGTCGCTCAGCGAGTCCCGGGAGACGGCGTGGTCGACCGGGGTGCCGGTGAGGATCCGCTTGACCGGGACCTCCAGCTTCTTGCCCGACAGGGTGCGGGGGACGGCCGGCACCACCTCCAGCCGGTCGGGCACGTGCCGGGGCGACAGCTCCGACCGCAGGGCGCCGGCGATGCGGGCGGCCAGGTCCGGCGGCTCGTCGACGCCCGGGGTGAGGGCCACGAACAGGATCAGCTCGCCGGCCCCGCCGGCGTCGTCCTCGAGGTGGACGACGAGGCTGTCGGCGATCTCGGGCAGGGCCTCGACCACGGCGTAGAAGTCGCTGGTGCCGAGACGCACACCACCCCGGTTGAGGGTGGCGTCGGACCGGCCCGTGATGGTGGCCGCGCCGTCCTCGGTGAAGGTCACCCAGTCGCCGTGGCGCCACACCCCCGGGTAGTCCTCGAAGTAGGCCGCCCGGTAGCGGGAGCCGTCGTCGTCGCCCCAGAACCCGACGGGCATCGAGGGCATGGGGGCGGTGATGACGAGCTCGCCCAGCTCGCCGGGGTCGCAGGTGGTGCCGTCGGGGCGGAAGGCCTCGACCGCGCAGCCGAGCATCCGGGCGCTGATCTCCCCCGCCCGCACCGGCAGGAGGGGCGAGGTGCCCAGGAAGGCGGTGCACACGTCGGTGCCGCCGCTGATCGACGAGACCGGGACGCCCACCGCCTGGTCGACCCACCGGAAGCCGTCGGCCGGCAGCGGGGCGCCCGTCGAGCCGACCCAGCGCAGCGCGCCCCGACCCGGGGTCAGGCCCTCCTTGCGACAGGCCATGAGGAAGGGGGCCGAGGCGCCGAAGATCGTGGTGCCCGTCTCCTCGGCCACGTCCCACAGCGTCGAGAGCGACGGGTGGGCGGGGTCGCCGTCGAACAGGACGATGGTGGCCCCGACCAGGAGGCCCGACACCAGGTAGTTCCACATCATCCAGCCGGTGGTGCTGAACCAGCAGAAGCGGTCGGCGGTGGTGATGTCCTGGTGGAGGGCGAGCTTCTTGATGTGCTCGACGGTGATCCCGCCGTGGCCGTGGACGATGGCCTTGGGCAGCCCGGTGGTGCCCGAGCTGAACAGGACGTAGAGCGGGTGGTCGAAGGGCACCGGGACGAAGGTGGGCGGGCCGGGGTCGGGTCCGGCCAGCAGGTCCGACCAGCCGTCCTCCCCCGCCGGATCGAGGTACGGGATGCGGACGGTGTGGCGCAGCGTCGGGAGGGCGGCCTCGACGGTGGCCAGCTCGGCGGTGCGGTCGATCGCCTTGGTGCCGTAGCGGTAGCCGTCGACGGCGACGAGCACCGTGGGCTCGACCTGGCCGAAGCGGTCGATGACCGACCGGGTGCCGAACTCGGGGGCACAGCTCGACCAGATCGCTCCGATCGACGCCGTGGCCAGGAAGGCCACCAGCGTCTCGGGGATGTTGGGGGCGTAGGCGACGACCCGGTCGCCGCGCTCGACCCCGAGACGGCGGAGCCCGGCGGCGGCGCGCGCCACCTGCTCGGCCAGCGCGCCCCAGGTCAGCTCGCTCGAGCCCCGGGTCTGGCTGCGGGCCACGACGGCGACGTCGTCGGGCCGGTCGGCGGCGGCCGCCAGGGCGTGCTCGGCGTAGCTGAGCGTCCCGCCCGGGAACCAGCGGGCGCCGGGCATGGCCGCGTCGGCCAGCGCCATGGTCGGGGCGTCGTGCCAGCGCACGCCCAGGTCGATGCTGACGGCGGACCAGAACCCGTCGAGGTCGCCCACCGACCAGGCGTGCAGGTCGGCGTAGGACGCATGGCCGTGGGCGGTGGCGAAGCGGCCGGCGGCGGTGGTGGTCCAGGCGTCGGCGGGGGGCTCCCAGAGGACCTCGCCCCGGCTGTGCTCGTCGCGGCTCGCCATGGTCGGCGAACCTAGCGGCGGCCTGACGGCGACGGCTCAGCGGCGACGCTCAGCCGCCGGCGGTGACGCGAGCGCCGGGGGCGGTGTCCGCCGGCGGGACGGCGGGCGGTGGCTCGGTGGGGGGTGTCGGCTCGACGGCGACGACCGGCGTGTCGGTGACGACGAAGAGGAATGCCGACGCCGTGATCTGCTCGCCCTGGACGCTCACGGCGATGGCGAGGTGGGCCCCGGACAGGAGGGTCTCGGTCGAGGCCCGCAGGCCGGTGGCCCCGTCGGGCGTGGAGGACCAGACGGCACCGTCGACGACGAGGGCCAGGGGCCGGGTCGCGCCCGACGCCAGGACGCTGGGGTCGTCGCCCTCGGGCCCGTTCCAGCTGATCGAGGCGGCCTCGGTGCTGGCCAGGCGGGCTCCACCGTCGACCCGGAAGGCCAGGGCGGCGAGCGGGGTGGCGTCGCGGACGCCCTCGGTGCTGACCTCCGGCGCCACCACGGCCACCGTCCCCGCCGGCGTGGTCACGCTGGTGGTGGTGAACGAGCCGGATCCGAACCGGCCGAGCTGGTCGCGGAGGGAGGGCATGCGGCCGGCCAGGCCCCGCCAGTCGAGGACCGACCGGCGCGCGGCCGGGTCGAGCAGCTCCCAGGTGGCGCCCACGTCGCCCCGGGACACGGCGTCGACCAGGGCGGCGGTGGCGGCCAGCGGGTCGGCCGGGGCCGCCGGGGCGGCGGCGCCGGCCTGGCCGCCGAGCTGGACGCGCCGTACCGTGAACGAGGCGGGAGCCCGTGGGTCGCCGGCGAGGGCCACGGCGATGGCCGGGCCGGCGGCACCGGGGTCGATGCGGAGGTCGAACGGCGCGCCCGACGTGGGGGCGACGCCGATGCCGCGCCAGGTGGTGCGGTCGTGCACGCCGACCACGCCCGGGGCTCCGCTGGTGGTGACCTGGAGGGAGGCCCCGCCCACGCCGCCGGCGGCGTCGAGGCTGACATCGCCGACGGCCCCGGCCACGCTCCACGGGGTGGCGATCGAGATGCGGCCGGTCGTGGCGTGGGTCAGGGTCACGAGCGTCGAGCCCTGCCCGCTGCGGATCTCGACCGTGGCGACGACCCCGTCCTCGGAGACCGTGCCCACCGAGGCGCCGGCCAGCCCGACGACCTCGGAGGCGAAGCGGAGGGCCGTGTCGGTGGGGGTCCGGTAGCGGCCGTCGCCGCGCGCCGCGTGCTCGACCACCTCCTGCCAGGTCACATAGGGCCACAGCCCCGGATAGGGCTCGACCGGCTGGGCGCCGTCGGGGGTGGCGCCGCTGGCGTTGCCGGTGCCCCCGTCGGTGGTGGAGGGATCCGAACCGGTGCTGGTCGAACCGTCGTTCTCGGCCCGGTCGGGCAGCGAGCCGTCGTCCTGCCCCTCGGTCGCCGACGACCCGGGGGCCCCGGCACCGTGGGAGGTGTCCTGGCCGTCGGCGTCGGTGGCGGCCGGGCGGGCGTCGTCCTCGGTGGAGGGGGCGATGTGGGTGCCGAGGGTGACGCCCGTGGTGTACACGGCGGCCACGGCACCACCGAGGCCCAGCACCGTCGCCACCACGGCGACGACGGAGATCCGTCGCGACCGGGCCCAGAGGCGCCGCGGACGGTCGCCGAGCGGGACGGGGGTGCGGGGGGAGGGGGCCATGGCGTCGGCGGGATCGGGGGACAGCCCGCGGGAGATGACGGAATCGTAACGGATCTGTCACATTCCTTCCCTGCCGATCCCCCGGTGAACCCCGTGACATCAGTCACCCACAGGGAGGATCCCCCCACGCAGCGTCGAACACCCCCCGCCCGCCTCGGAGGCGCCGTTCTGATCCCGGAGGGTCGCATGGGTGGCGATCGTCCGTGTTCAGAACGGGATTGTTGCGGGTTCTGAGCCAGGAGCGGGACGTGGGTGGCCCGCCGGCGCCTCAGAAGCGGCGGCAGATCGCCGAGGAGGAGACGCTCAGTCGGTGCCGGGGCGGCGCTTCTGCTCGGGGGTGCCCTCCTCGGTGGCGCCGGCGGGCAGGGCCCGGGCGATCTCCTCGGCGGTCGGCTCGCGGTCGCGGCGGGCGGCGGCCGGCAGCAGGTCGGAGATCGCCGCCATCATCCGCTTGGTGTCGGCGTCGAGGCTGCGGTACTTCATGTCGACCGGGGTCCCGACCCGCACCCGGACCGTCGGCGGGTCGGTGAGGTTGGTGACGTCGGGGAACCGGGCGTTGCGGGGCCAGACCCGCTCGGTGCCCCACAGCCCGATGGGGATGACGGGCGCCTTGGTCATCTTGGCCAGCTTGGCCGCGCCCCACCGGCCCTCGAGCTGGGGCTCGTAGAAGGCCCGGCCCCGGGGGATCGTGCCCTGCGGCATGATCGCCACCGCCTGGCCCGCCTCCAGCGCCTCGGCCGCCGCCTTGAGGGGCTCGTCGGAGCCGGTGCCCCGGTCGACGCGGATGCCGCCCATGGCCGTGGCGATCTGGCCCACGACGGGGGCGTCGAAGACCTCCTTCTTGCCCAGGAACCGCAGGGGCCGCCCGACCCGGGCGATGGTGAAGCCGATGGCCAAAGGGTCGAAGTAGCTGCGGTGGTTGCCGACCAGGATCGCCGGGCCGTCGTGGGGGATCCGCTCGATGCCCTCGATGTCGAACCGCACCCAGGGGAACAGCGCCGGCTGGGCCAGCATCTGGAGGGCCCGCTGGGGCTCGACGCCGCCCAGCTTGGGCACGCCCGAGGGCACGTCGAAGTGCATGCTCGGCCAGCGGCGGAGGAGAGCGACGATCCGCAGCCGGGGATCGGGGTTCACGGCGGTGGCGTGACGCACGGCCGAGAGCAGGGGGAGGTCGTAGATGCTGTCGGAGTAGGCCCAGCTGCGGTCGACGTCGACGCCGTGCTCGGCGGCCCACTCGCGCACGGCGGCGAGCTTGCCCGGGCCCCAGACGAAGTGGCCGTCGATGGTGCCGTCGTAGGCGCCGTCGCGCTCGCCGTAGCGGGTGGCGATGACGTCGTCGAGGCCGAGACGCTCGGCCAGCGGGGCGACCAGGTCGTAGGGCGAGGTGGTGGCCATGACCACCGTGCGCCCGGCGGCGTGGTGCTCGTCGATCAGCAGGCGGGCGTAGGGCAGGACGTCCTCGGCCAGGCGCTCGGCCGCGACCTTGCCAGCCTCCTGGACCACCGACCGCTTCCACCCCGAGGCGACCCGGGCGGCCTGACGGGTGAGGAGCATCGAGGGCAGCGTCTCGCCGACCACGTCGAACAGCTTGTAGACGAGGTTCTCGCCCGGGATGGGCCGATCGGGGATGACGCCGGCGCCCCGCAGGGCCTCGGTGATGACCGGCCCGCTGGCCCCCCCGAGGAGGGTCCGGTCCAGGTCGAAGAAGGCAGCCTCACGGGATTCGGGCACGGGTCGACCGTACTCCTCTCCTCCACCACCGGTCCCGGGCGGCCAGACTCGACCCGTGGATCTCCGCCAGCTCGCTGCCCTCGCGGCGGTCGCCGACCACCGGTCGTTCTCGGCGGCGGCGCGGGCGCTCCACACCGTGCAGTCGAACGTGTCGAGCCACGTGGCCAACCTGGAGCGGGAGCTGGGCGTCGAGCTGGTCGACCGGGCCACCGGCGAGCTGACCGACGAGGGCGGGCTGGTGGTCGACCGGGCCCGGCGGGTGCAGGCCGAGATCGATGCCGTGGTGTCCGATCTGGCCGCCCACGCCGGCACCATCACCGGCCGGGTCCGCCTCGGGATGATCGGCACCGTCGGGGCGTGGGTCCTGCCCTTCCTCATCCCGGCGCTGGCCGGGAGCTACCCGGGCATCCACCTGGTGATCGTCGACGCCACCACCACCTCGCTCCTGCCCCAGGTGATCGCCGGCACCCTCGACGCCGCCGTGGTCAACCTGCCCTTCACCGACCCCGACCTGGTGGCCGAGCCCCTCTTCGAGGAGGAGCGGGTCGTGCTGGCCCCGCCCGGCCACCCGCTGGCCACGCGCCGGCGGGACCGGATCGCCCTGGCCGAGCTGGCCCACCACAGCCTCCTGCTGGAGCCGCCCGGCACCGCCTTCCGCGACGACCTCGACGCCGCCGCCGACCGGGCCGGCATCCGGCTCACGCCCCTGGCCGAGGTCGACGGCATGCGAGCCCTGGCCGCCCTCGCCCAGGAGGGCTTCGGCGCCGCCGTCCTGCCGGCCACCGCCGCCCCCATCCCCCCGCCCGAGGGCTGGCGCCGGCTGGAGATCACCGGGCTCGGACCCCGCACCGTGGGCCTGGCCACCAGCCGCCGCACCCGGCCGTCGGCACCGGCCCGCGCCGTGGTCGAGGCGGTGCGCCACCTGCTCGAGACGGAGGGCCCGGGACGTCCCGGCGTCCGGGTGCTGGCGCCGGGTGAACCCGAGCCGAACGACCGATAGGGGCGGTCCCCGTCGGTCCTGGTCGGCGGTACATTGTCGGCGCAGACGACGAGAGAAGGACACCACGTGGCCGAGAGCGTGACGATCACCGACAACCGCACGGGCGAATCGATCGAGATCCCGATCGTGGACGGCGGGGTCGACTCCGCGCAGTGGAAGAAGCTCCTCGGCAACACCTGGTTCTACGACCCGGCGTACACCCAGACCGCGGCCACCTCGTCGGCGATCACGGAGATCGACGGCGAGGCCGGGATCCTCCGCTACCGCGGCTACCCCATCGAGCAGCTGGCCGAGAAGAGCAGCTACCTGGAGGTCGCCTACCTGCTGATCTTCGGCGAGCTGCCCACCGCCGAGCAGTTCGAGCCGTGGGTCCACGACATCACGTACCACACGTTCATCCACGAGAACGTCCGCAAGCGCTTCCTTGAGGGCTTCCACCACGACGCCCACCCGATGGGGATGCTCGTCTCCGCCATCGCCGCCCTCTCGACCTTCTACCCGGACGCCAAGGAGATCGGCGACGAGGACAACCGCTACCGCCAGACCGTCCGTCTCGTCGCCAAGATGCCCACGCTCGCCGCCGCCTGTCACCGCTTCAGCGTCGGCCAGCCCTTCGTCTACCCGGACAACAGCCTGGGCTTCACGGCCAACTTCCTCTCGATGATGTGGAAGATCGCCGAGCCCCGCTACGACGCCAACTACGCCCTGGCCCACGCCCTCGACACGCTGTTCATCCTGCACGCCGATCACGAGCTCAACTGCGGCACGGCCACCATGCGGATGATCGGGTCGGCCAACTCCGACCCCTATTCGGCGTCCGCCGGGGCCGCCGCCGCCCTCTACGGCCCCCGCCACGGTGGCGCCAACGAGGCCGTGATCCGCATGCTCACCGAGATCGGCTCGATCGACGAGGTCCCCGCCTTCGTCGAGGCGGTCAAGGAGGGCAAGGGCAAGCTCCAGGGCTTCGGCCATCGGGTGTACAAGAACTACGACCCCCGGGCCCGGATCATCAAGCAGACCGCCGACGAGGTCTTCGAGGTGACGGGCAAGAACCCGCTGCTCGACATCGCCCTCAAGCTCGAGGAGGTCGCCCTCAACGACGACTACTTCAAGAGCCGCAAGCTGTACCCGAACGTCGACTTCTACTCCGGCCTGATCTACCAGGCCATGGGCTTCCCCACCGAGATGTTCACGGTGCTCTTCGCCATCCCCCGCATGGCCGGCTGGCTGGCCCACTGGAAGGAGCTCCGGGAGCAGGACCAGAAGATCGCCCGCCCCCGCCAGCTCTACTCCGGGGCCCCGGTGCGCGACTACGTCGCCATCGACCAGCGCTGAACCGCCCGCCCGCCGCCCTCAGCCCTCAGGCCGGATGGCCGGCATCCAGGTCCATGACCGCCTGGATCCCGAGCTGACCCTCCCACTCCCCGATCGCTCCCTCCGTCGGAGCGAGCACCAGGAGGGTGTGGTCACCGGTGTCGATCCGGTCGACCACATGGCCGGC
>DASYLG010000021.1:0-15482 GCA_036009685.1 Iamia sp.
GGTCGTGACCGCGACCGCCGGGGACGGCCAGGCGAGCCTCTCCTGGAAGGCGCCGACCAACACCGGGGGCGCCGCCATCACCGGGTACCGGGTGACGCCGTACATCGACGGCGTGCCGCACACCGCCCGGGTCCTCTCCACGCCGGCCACCTCGAAGGACATCGCCAACCTCCTCAACGGGACCACCTACACCTTCACGGTCCAGACGGTGACCGACCTCGGGGTCAGCGCCGAGTCGGCGCCGACGCCCGCGGTGAAGCCCTACGGGACGCCCGGCGCCCCGTCGGCCGTGACCGTCGCACCCCAGAACGGAGCCGTGGCCCTCACCTGGGCCGCGCCCACGAACGACGGCGGCTCGCCCGTCACCGGCTATCGCGTCACGCCCTACATCGGGTTCACCCCCCAGCCGGCCAAGGTGCTGACCACCACGGTGCAGAACACCATCGTCTCGGGTCTGGCCAACGGGACGAGCTACACGTTCCGGGTGCAGGCGACCAACGCCCGGGGTCACGGTGCGGAATCGAGCGCATCACCCGCGGTGACCCCCCGCACCACCGCCGCCGCGCCCACGGGGCTGGCCGCCGTGGCCGGCGACCGGCGGGCCACCGTGTCGTGGAAGGCGCCGACCGACACGGGCGGCGCGCCGATCACCGGATACCGCGTCACGCCCTTCGTGGACGGGACCTACCTCGACGCCTGGGACTTCGCTAGCACGGTGACCACCCAGGTCATCACCGGCCTGACCAACGGGACCAACTACGCCTTCGTGGTGCGAGCCGTCACCGTCTCCGGCGTGGGGGCGTCCTCGGCCTTCTCCCCAGGCGTGGTCCCCCGCACCACGCCGGGGGCGCCGACCGGCATCACCGCCACCGCCGGGAACGGCCAGGTCACCCTGACCTTCAAGGCCCCCAGCAACAACGGCGGCGCCGTCGTCAACGCCTACAAGATCACGCCGTACATCGGCAGCATCGCCCAACCGGTGCGCACCGTGTCCTTCGCCACGACCCACGTCGTGTCCGGCCTCACCAACGGGACCACCTACGGGTTCTCGATCCAAGCGGTGAACGCGGCCGGGGCCGGACCGGGGGCCAGCTCGCCGGTCGCCCGGCCCCGGACCCTGCCCGGCGCACCGGGCGCGGCGACGGCGCTCCCGGGCGACCGGTCGGCCACGGTGGTGTGGACCCCGCCCCTGAACACCGGCGGGGCCCCGATCACCGGCTACGTGGTCATCCCCTACATCGGCGGCTCGGCCCAGCCGGCCCGGACCTTCGCCTCCCCGGCCCCGACCCAGGTCGTGACCGGGCTGACCAACGGTACCGGCTACCGCTTCATCGTGAAGGCCGTCAACGAGGCCGGCACCGGCGCCTCGACCGGCTTCACCAGCTCGGTCGTCCCCTTCGCCCTGACGACGCCGGAGCCGGACTACGCGCCCTACTCGTCGTGGGGCACGCTGGTCGACGGCGTGACCCGGGCCGTCATCGGCCGCCCGCCCACCGCGTCCGAGCGCGCCAGCTGGGTCACCCGGCTGTCCGGCGGGGACGACACGGCCGGCGATCTGGTCGCCGCCCTGCGGGCGATGCCCGACCAGACCGGCCTGGTCGACCCCGTGTCGCGCCTGTACCGCGCCTACTTCCTGCGGTCGCCCGACGTCGGTGGCCTCGACTACTGGATCTCCCAGCGCCGCGCCGGCCGGTCGCTGTACTGGATCTCGGAGGCCTTCGCCCGCTCGTCGGAGTTCACCACCTTGTACGGGTCGCTGTCGGACCCGGCGTTCATGGACCTCGTGTACCGGCAGGTCCTCGAGCGTGAGCCGGAGCCGGCGGGTCACGCCTACTGGACCGAGGAGCTGCGCTCGGGCCGCAAGACCCGGGGCATGGTGATGGTCGGCTTCAGCGAGGCGGCCGAGTACAGGACCCGGAACGGCCCGGCCATCGAGGCGTCGGTCGCCCACCTCCGGTTCTTCGGGCGAGCCCCGACCAGCAGCGAGCTCCAGGTGTGGGTCGACCGGCGCCGCTCGGGGACATCGGCGGAGACGCTCTACGACGCCGTGGTCAGCCACCCCGAGCACGCCGCCCGGGTGAGCTGAGCCCGAGCGGCCGGCGGCCAGCCGCCGCCGTGATCGGCTCGCCGTAACGTGCGGCCGTGGATCCCGCCCAGCACCGTGCCGCCATCGTCCGGGAGGGAGCCGCCCTCGCCGCCATCCCCGCCACCGGCCTCGGGGCCGAGGTGCGGTCGTGCCCGGGGTGGACGGTCGAACGGCTGATCGGCCACACCGGCCGGATCCACCGCTGGGCGGCTTCGTTCCTGGCCCAGGGCGACGACGGGGCCGAGCCCGACCCGGGCCCCCGGCCGCCCGAGGGCGAGGCCATCCTGCCCTGGTACCGGGAGGCGCTCGACGGGCTGGTGGCCGAGCTCGACCGCCACGACCCGTCCGAGCCGGTGCAGTCGTTCATCGGCCAGGCCAACGTTGGGTTCTGGTTCCGGCGCCAGGCCCAGGAGATCGCGGTGCACCGCTGGGACGCCGAGGACGGGGTCACGCCGGGCGGGGCCACGCCCGTCGACCCGGAGCTGGCGGCCGACGGCATCGACGAGTGGCTCGGTCTGTTCGTCCCCCGCTTCCTCGTCGACAAGGGCTCGGGCACCCCGCCGGAGCTGGTGGGCGCCACGCTGCACATCCACTGCACCGACACCGCCGGCGAGTGGCTGCTGACTCTCACGGCCGAGGGCTGCGAGGTCGAGCCGATCCACGCCAAGGGCGACGCCGCCCTGCGGGGCCCGGCGAGCGACCTCCTCCTGGCCGTGTGGCACCGGAAGCCGCTCGCCGAGGTCGACGTCGTCGGTGACGCGGACCGGGCCGAGGCGATCCTCGACCTGATCCACGTCACCTGACGGGGTCCCCGCCGGGACTAGGGCAGGCCGCAGTACGTGTAGGCCAGGCCGTCGGGCACCGAGATGTTGCCCGCCCCGTCCTGCCCGGCGACCATCGGGCCCACTTCGCCGATGCACACCGGCACACCGGCGGGATCGGTCACGACGCCGGCGATCCCGGCCGGCGCCTTCTCGGCGACCACGGCCGCCAGCGCCTCCACCGGGGCCGGGAGCGGGCCGGCGACCGGGCGGTCGTAGGTCGTGGTCGAGGTGTAGTCGCCCTCGGGGCTGCCCGGGAGCCGCACGACCTCCTCCAGGTCCTCCCCCGACTCGCCCTCGAGCATGTAATGGGGGTCGACCGCGGGTGCGGACTCCCCCCGCTCGAGGACGTAGCCGTCGCTCGGGTCGATGAGGAACGTCGTCACGTAGCCGCCCGACCGGTCGAAGCGGAACAGGGTGCCCTCGGCTCCGGTGGCACTGCGCTCGCCGGGCGTCGCCGTCATGCCCGGGATCTCGGCGAGCAGCCGCAGGATCTCGGCCCGGGCCGTGGGGCTGGCGGCGGGGTGCTGGAGCAGCCCCCCGAGGTAGTTCACGCGGGACTGGGTGACGAACTCGTCGTCGTCGTCGGGCGCGGTGCGGGACCGCAACAGGCCCTCGATGCCCTCCCGGGCGGCCGCCGGGTCGGCATCGGCGGCGAAGGGCAGGGCCTCGCTCGCCGGGAAGATCAGCCCGAAGCACGGCGTCTCGCAGTCCGTCTCCGAGACCAAGACGCCGGGAGCGGCGTGGTGGACCAGCGCCTCGTTCGTGTCGGTCCGGCCCTTCGGGCCCTCCCAGCGGTCGACCGATCGCGCCCGGACGGAGAAGGGCGTGTCGGGGTACGGGGCGACCATGTCGGCGATGGCCTCGAGCTGCTCCGCGGCGGTGGCGGGGCGGTCCCGGAGTGGCTCGGGGGCCCGGTCGCTGGCGCCCACGGCGAGGACGACGGCGGCGACCGCGGCGGCGGCGCCGACGAGGCCGACCCGGCGCAGGGCCCGGCGGTTGCGTCGGGGCGAGGCGGTGACGTCGACCTCGGCCGGCGCGGGGGCCGAGCCGGGGGGTCGGGTGGCTTCGTCGATGTGGGTCATCAGGTGCTCCTTGGCGATGGCGCGCTCGGCGGCGGTCATCGGTGGGTGCACGGGTCGGTGCTGGTTCAGCACCTCGATCTCATCCATGGTCCGTGGCCTCCTCGGGCAGGCGTCGGTTGGTGTCGACCGGGAGTTGCCCGGTGCGGTCGATCAGTTCACGGACCTGCCGCCGGGCCCGGTTGATGCGCGACCGCACCGTCCCGACGGGGACGCCGGTGGCCTCGGCGATCTCGGCGTAGGAGAGCTCCTCCCACGCCAGCAGCAGCACGGCCTCGCGATCGATGTCGGCGAGGGTGTCGAGCGCGGCGGCGACGGCGGGCCACTCGGCGGCGGCGTCGAGCGAGGCCGCCAGGGCGTCCTCGGCCCCGGTCACGGCGTCGGGCGAGGCCACGATCCGGAGGTGGGCGGCGCGCTCCCGCCGGGCCCGGCGCAGGTGGTGGCGCAGCACGTTGGTGGCCAGCCCGTACAGCCAGGGTCGGGCCCGCACTCGGGCGGGGTCGAACCGGGCGCGGGTGTCGAAGGCGAGGCGGAAGGTCTCGGCGACCAGGTCGGGCACCTCGCCCCGGGGCACGCGGCGGGCGAAGTAGCCGAAGACGGCGTCGGCGTGGCGGTCGAAGATCGCCCCGAAGGCCTCCGGCTCGGAGAGCGATCGGGCGACGACCTCGGCGTCGGTCGGCTCGCCGGCCGTCATCCTCCGCCGTCCCGGTCGGTCGCCCACCCCCGGTGTTGCCCGCTCACCCCCACCCGGTTCACGGACGCACCATCGCACGGCCGGCGGGGCGCGTACGGTCGATGACGTGAAGCTGCCGCTGGACCTGCCGATCACGCCGATGCTGGCCAAGGCCAGCAAGGAGCTGCCCCCGGGCGAGGAGGGCGACTGGTGGTTCGAGCCCAAGTGGGACGGGTTCCGGGTGCTGGTGCTGCGCGACGGCGACGAGATCGAGCTGGCGTCGCGCAACGGGCGGCCGCTGACCCGCTACTTCCCCGAGGTGCTCGACCCGCTCCGGGCGGCGCTGCCGGACCGGGCGGTCGTCGACGGCGAGATCGTCGTCCCCGCGCCCAGCGGCCTCGACTTCGACCTGCTCGGCCAGCGCATCCACCCGGCCCAGTCCCGCGTCGACATGCTGGCGGCGCAGACGCCGTCGGAGGTCGTGGCCTTCGACGTCTTGGCCCTCGGCGACGAGAGCCTGCTCGACCTCCCGTTCGCCGAGCGTCGGCCCCGGCTGGAGGCGGCCATCACCCCCGGCGACCAGGTCCACCTCAACCAGGGCACCTACGACCGGGGCATCGCCCACGACTGGTTCATCCGCTTCGAGGGGGCCGGGCTCGACGGCGTGATCGGCAAGCCCGTCGCCAGCGCCTACGAGCCGGGCAAGCGGGGTTGGGTGAAGATCAAGCACCGCCGCACCGCCGACGTGGTGGTCGCCGGCTATCGGCTCCACAAGGACGGCGAGGGCGTCGGCTCGCTCCTGCTGGGCCTCCACGACGACGACGGCCGGCTCCACAGCGTCGGGGTGGCCGCCTCGTTCAAGGCCGCCGACCGGAGGTCACTCCTGGCCGAGCTGGCGCCCCTGGTGATCGACCCGAACGACCCCGAGGACTTCGCCCAGCACCCGTGGAGCGAGTGGATGGACGCCGCCGCCCATGCCGACGGCCGCATGCCCGGGAGCCCGTCCCGCTGGAACGGCAAGAAGGACCTGTCGTTCGTGCCGCTGCGCTGCGAGCGGGTCGCCGAGGTGTCCTACGAGCGGGTCGACCACGGCCGCTTCCGGGCCACCAGCACGTTCGTGCGCTGGCGCCCGGACCGGGACCCCGAGTCGTGCCGCTACGACCAGCTCGAGGTCGTCCCGCCCGTCGAGCTGACCGAGGTCCTCGGCGGGAGCTGAGCCGGGCGATCGAGGACCACGAGGTGCCAGGCACCTCGTGGTCCGTCAGCTCGGGGTGATGCGGATGATGCGGTCGCCGCTGCCGTTCGACGTGCCGAGGTAGAGGTTGCCGTCGGGTCCGAGGCGGACGGCCCGGAGTCGACCGTAGGTGCCCTGGTAGAGGGTCTTCACGAGGGTGAGCTGGCCGTTGGTCTCCGGCTTGAGCAGCAGGCGCTCGCCCTTGAGGGTGGCGACGACGAGGTGCTCGTCCCACGACCCCCACTGGTCGCCGTCGAGCCAGGCGATGCCGGCGGTGGCGACGGTCGGGACGCCCGACGACCAGCGGGCCCCGACGGCGTCGGGGAACTCGGCCGTGTCCGTCATCGGGACGTCCTCGTTGTACCCGGGCACCGGGTTCCATCCGAAGTTGCCGCCCTGGCCCCGGTTGATCTCGTCGTCGCGATCGGGGCCGTGCTCGGCCGTCCAGAAGGTGCCGTTGCTGGGGCGGATGGCCAGTCCCTGCACGTTGCGGTGGCCGTAGCTGAAGATCCGCCGAGTGTTGGCGTTCCCGCTGCTGGCGAAGGGGTTCTCGGGCGAGCCGGCCCCGGTGTCGGGGTTCACCCGCAGGATCTTCCCGCCCAGGCTGCCGAGGTCCTGCGGGTTGGTGCCGACGGCGGCGTCGCCGGTGCCGACGTAGAGCCGGCGGGCGCCGTCGAACAGCAGGCGGCAACCGCCGTGGCGACCCGAGGTGGCCGGCATCCCGCTGATGATCGGGGCCTGGCGGGTGAGCGCCGTGCCGGCGCCGTTGAACACCCAGGGGATGACCCGCACGTCGCTGGTGGAGCCGTTGGTCCAGCCCATGCAGGTGTAGATGCGCTTGTTGGACGAGAACTGCGGGTCGACGGCCAGCCCCATCAGCCCCGTCTCGCCCGCCACCCGCAGACCCGAGAGGTCGGCCGTGATCTGGGTGACGGTGCCGCCGCTGGTCCGCTTCATGATGCGCCCGCCGCGCTCGGTCCAGAGCATGGTGCCCGTCGGCGTGAAGACGATCTCCCACACGTCGGTCCGTCCGCTGACGATCGTCTGGGCGCTCAGCGTGGGCGGTTCGCACCCGGCGAGACCGGCGGCGGCGAGGAGGGCGGCCACCACCGCGAGGGCGGTGCGGCGGCGGGCGCGCCGGCCGAGGTGGTGGGCCGGGGGGACGGGGGACGGAGCCATGGCCCCTCCTCGCGAGGTCGGGGGACCCCACCAGCGTCGCGCATCCGGTGCTCCGACGCTCACCGTGGGTGCGGTCGCGCCCGTTCACACGATGAGTGGCCGCAAACTGACACTTTCAGGTTCTATCCGTACCGGCGAGCGCGCGCACCGTCAACCAGTCCCAGGTCGTCGATCTGATGTCAGCCGCTGTGCCAACGCAAACCTGATGACTAGTTCAGAAACCACCCGATCGAGCCATGGGCTTGCGATCCAAGTTCTTGCACAGTGTGCGCAGCAGTTGGGTGTGACGCAGCGCACGCGATGCAGCACAGACCGCCCATCCGGTCATCTTGGTTCGGGGGATCCGAGACGATTGGTCGGTGGTGGAGGCAACTCCACCACCGAGCTGCACTCTCGGGGGGAGACCGGGGGGAGACAACCAGGGGGGAACCTGGGGGGTTTCAGGGGGTAGAACACCGCGAGGGCGGTGGCGTGGAGCAACGGAGGGGGGCTCCACGCCACCGCCTTTCGGCGTTGTCGCCCTCAGCCGGCGAGGGAGGCGGCCAGGGCGTCGGCCCGGTGGGCCAGACCGGGGGCATCGATCGACGCCGCCATCGCTTCGAAGCCGTCGGTGGGACCGGTCCAGTGCAGGGCCTCGATCGAGTCCGGCACCGGGGCGTCGAGCTCGAGCGTGGCGATCCGCTTGAAGAGCAGGGCGTCGGCCCGGTGCTCGTTGAGCGTGTGCGACAGCGCCGCCGCGCTCCGCACCTTGACGTGCCAGTGGGCCGGGTCGTCGGGGATGTCCTCGACGTGGCCGAACTTGCGGAGGATGGCCGCCGCCGACTTGGCGCCCCACCCGGGAAGGCCGGGGAAGCCGTCGGCCGAGTCGCCCACGAGGCCCAGCCAGTCCGGGATCGAGGCCGGCGGCACGCCGTACTTCTCCTCCACGCCGGCGGCGTCGATGGTGGTGCCCTTGCGACGGTCCATCTGGACGATCTTGTCGCCGACGCACTGGGCCAGGTCCTTGTCCGGCGTGCAGATCACGACACGGGTGACGGCGTCGTCCTCGGCGGCCCGGAGCGCCATGGCGGCCAGGGCATCGTCGGCCTCGTGCTCGACCATCGCCATGGTGCAGATGCCGGCGGCCTCCAGGACCTCCTCGAGCAGCGGGAACTGCTGCTTCAGGGTCGGGTCGACCCCGGAACCGTCCTTGTAGGTCGCCCAGAGGTCGTTGCGGAACGACTCGATGACGTGGTCGGTCGCCACCCCGACGTGGGTGACGCCCTCCTCCAGCATCCGCAGCACGGACCCGACGGTGGCCCGGGTGGCGCCGACCTCGCGCCCGCCGTCGGTCAGGTGGCCCGGCGCGCCGTAGAAGTGCCGGAACAGCTCGTAGGTCCCGTCGACCAGATGGATCTCCATCCCCCCACCCTTGCCGATCGGGGGGTGGAACGGGACGGTGTCAGCCGTCGTCCTCGTCGTCGTCGGCGGGGGGCGGGGGCTCGGCAGCCTCGAGGCGGATCTCGGTGATGGCGTAGCCGTCGACCTGGGTGACGCCGAGGGTCGAGCCGTCGACGTGGACCTCGTCGCCCAGGACCGGCACCCGGTCGAGAGCGGCGATCATGAACCCGGCGACGGTGTCCCAGTCGCCCTCGGGCAGGTCGACGCCGGTCTCCTCGACCAGCTCGTCGGGACGGAGCCCGCCCTCGAGGATGTACACCCGATCGCCCACCTGGCGGCAGCGGCGCCCCCGGCGGTCGGTCTCGTCCTCGAAGTCGCCGATCAGCTCCTCGAGCACGTCCTCCAGGGTGACGATCCCGACCACCACGCCGTGCTCGTCGACCACGACGGTCAGCATCTGGTGGCCGGCCCGCATCTCGACCATCAGGTCCTCGAGCCGGTGGTGCTCGTGGGTGACCGGCACTGGGCGGGCCAGCTCGCCGGCGGTGACCTTCGCCCGATCCGCCGGGTCCACGAGGATGATGTCCTTGACGTGGACGGCCCCCACGACGTGGTCGAGGTCGCCGCCGTGGACGAGGATCCGCGACCGCCCCGAGGTGCGGGCCAGCATGGCCACGTCGCCGGCCTTGGCCCACTCCTCGACGGCGACGATGTCGCGGCGGGGGGTCATGGCGGCGCCGGCGTCGAGGCCGGACAGCTCGAGCGAGCGGCTGAGGAGGCGGTGTTCCTCGGCCGCGATCGACCCGTGACCGGCCGACTCGTCGAGCAGGAGCAGCAGGTCGGCCGGGGCGTGGGCCATGGCCAGGTCGGGCTGGGGCTCGACGCCGACCAGCTTCACCAGGCCGTTGGCCATGAGGTTCAGGAGGGCGATCACGGGCCGGAACAGCAGCGAGAAGGCCCGGAAGGGACGGGCGAGGGTGAGGGCCGAGGACTCCGGGTGGGCGATGGCCCAGGACTTGGGCGCCATCTCGCCCACGACCATGTGGAGGAACACGACGATCGTGAGGCCGATGGCGTAGCCGATGGCGTGCTGCACGCCCTCGGGGACGTCCACCCGGTTGAGGCCGGCCTCCAGGAGGTGGGCGATGGCCGGTTCGGCCACGGCGCCGAGCAGCAGCGAGCAGACGGTGATGCCGAGCTGGGCGCCCGCCAGCATCAACGACAGCTCCTTGATGCCTCGCAGGGCGTGGTGGGCCCGCTTGTCGCCCTCGGCGGCCAGCTGCTCGATGCGGGATCGCCGGGAGGCCAGCAGGGCGAACTCGGCGGCCACGAAGAACCCGTTGGCCGCCAGCAGGGCGACGGCGGCCAGCAGGGCGATTGGCGTGCTCATCGGTGCCCCGCTGACGACTCGTCGTGTGCGCCGGTGTCGAAACCGGACTCCGGGCACCGATGACCCCCGTCGGCTGCGCCGCCGAAGACATGGCTGTGCCGTCTGGTTCGCTCGCTGCGCTCGCTCACCGGCTCACCTTGGAGTCGGGGGTGGAGGCCCCGTGGGCCGAACCGCCGCGGGATCGCTCGGCGACGGGGGCGTCGGCGGCGTCGGGGAGAGGGGTCAGGCGGACCGACGTGATGGCCCACCCCTCCAGGTCCAGGATCTCGATGGAAACGCCGGCGACCTCGACGCGATCGTCGACCCGGCCCAGCCGCTGGAGCTGCGACATCACCAGCCCGGCCACGGTGTCGTAGGCCTCGCCCTCGGGCAGCTCGATCCCGGTGGTGCGCTCGATCTCGTCCAGGCGGAGCCGTCCGGGCACGATCCAGCTGCCGTCGCCCAGGTCCTCGGCCTCGGGCAGCGTCGGGTCGTACTCGTCGCTGATGTCGCCCACCAGCTCCTCGACGATGTCCTCCAGCGTGATCACGCCGGCCGGGGCGCCGTGCTCGTCGGCCACGATCGCCATCTCGGTGCCCTCCCGCCGCAGCTCGGCCAGGACGGTGCGCAGCGTGGCCACCTCGGGGACGACGAGCGGGGGCCGGGTCAGGGCGGCCACGGGTGTGGTGTCGAGGGCGTCGTCCTCGACACCCAGGAGGTCCTTGGCGTGGACCACGCCGAAGACGCCGCCGCCGGCGTCGAGCACGGGGAAGCGCGAGTGGGTCTCGGCCACGCGCTGGCGGAGCTCCTCGCAGGTCGCCGTGGAGGCGACCGTGCTGACCCGGTTCCACGGCACCATGCCCGCCGAGGCCAGGAGGCTGCCGAAGTCGATGGCCCGCTCCATCAGCGCCGCCTGGCGGACGGTGAGCTTCCCGTGCTCGGCCGACTCCTCGACGATGAGGTCGAGCTCCTCGACCGACACCCCGCCGGCCAGCTCCTCGACCGGCTCGATGCCCACGGCCCGCAGCAGGCGGTTGGAGGCGCCGTCGGAGAACGAGATGATCGGGCCGGCCAGCCGGAGGAAGAGGAGCGTTGGGCCGGCGAGGGCCCGGGCGGTGGTCTCGGGACGGGCGATGGCCAGGTTCTTGGGGGCCAGCTCGCCGACGACCATCTGCCCGACCGTGGCGATGAACAGCCCGATGCCGACGGCGACGCCGACCTGCCACTCACGGGGCACGCCGGCGAGATCGACGACGGGCTTCAGGGCCCGCCCCAGCGTCGGCTCGGCGATGAAGCCGACCACGAGCGAGGTGATGGTGAT
Source organism: Iamia sp. (assembly GCA_036009685.1). Lineage (GTDB taxonomy): Bacteria > Actinomycetota > Acidimicrobiia > Acidimicrobiales > Iamiaceae > Iamia. The sequence goes on from DASYLG010000021.1 coordinate 11,146, forward strand.
GCCCAGCTGGGCCCCGGAGAGCATGAAGCTCAGCCGCTTGTGGACCCGGATGGCCCGGCGCGCCCGCCGGTCACCCTCCTCGGCCAGCTCCTCGAGCTTCCCCCTGCGGACGGCGACGAAGGCGAACTCGGCGGCCACGAAGTAGCCGGTGCCGAGGGTCAGCAGGAGCACGGCCAGCAGGCCCAGGGCGGTGATCACGACGCGTCGGGGGGACCCGATGACGAGGGCTGGGGACTGGGAGGTTCGTCACCCGCGGTCATCGCCGCCTTCACTCGCATGTCTGCGCAACGGTACTGCCTGGCATGAAGGGCCCACGTCAGGCGGTGGCGACGGCGGCGCCGATGACGGACCGGACGTCGGCCGCTCCGCCCCGCATCCCCGACTCGTCGACCTCGATGAGATGGGCGTGGCCGAAGCCGGCGGGGTCGAGCGTGGCCCGCTCGACCCGGTGGCCCCGCTCGACCAGGCCGTCGTCCCACCCGGCCGGGGCGTGGGCCTCGACCCGCACGACCTGGTCCGGGGCCGTCCACGTGTCGAACCCCTGGCCGCGGCCGGAGGCGAGCACGAACCGGGGCGCGTCCAGGGCCGTGCCCGGCGCCTCGCCGCCCACGAGCGTGCGGGCCAGGAGCTGGAGCACCACATGGGGCTGCGAGTCGCCGCCCATGGCGCCGATCACCTGCCGCAAGCTGCCGTCGGGCCGGGTGACGAGGGCGGGCGAGAGGGTGTGGGGCGGCTTGCGCCCCGCGGTGTACTCGGCCGGGTGGCCCTCGGCGAGCGAGAAGCCGATGCCCCGGTTGTGGAGGAGGATGCCGGTGCCGGGCACGGCGACGTGGCACCCGTAGCCCGAGGCGTTCGACTGGATGAGGCTGACACCCGTGCCCTCGTCGTCGACGGCGCACAGGTAGATCGTCCCGCCGCCCTGGGTCGGCGTGGTGATGTCGGCCCGGGACCGGGCGTCGTAGCGGGCGGCCTTGTCGGCGACGACCTCGTCGGCCACGAGGGCGGCGCCATCGGCCCCGTCGTGGAGCACGGCCGGGCGGTCGGCGGCGGCCAGGCGGGTGGCCTCGACGAGGAGGTGGGCCCACTCGGGCGTGCCGGGGTCGGGCAGGTCGTCGCCGACCAGGGTCTCGACGATGGCCGCCGACAGCACCGTGAGGTAGCCCTGCGACACCGGCGGCACCGTCCACACGTCGTGGCCCCACACCCGGCGCCCGACGGGATCGACCCAGGCGGCGCCGGGCTCGGCCAGGTCGGCGGGGTCGTACTCGCCCCGGCCGACGTCGACCAGGGAGCGGCCGAACAGCCCGCCGTAGAAGGCCTCGCGCCCGCCCTCGGCCACGGCGGCGAGGGTGCCGGCCAGCTCGGGGCGGACGACCCGCCCGCCGATGCCCGGCCGGATCCCGACCAGCTCGTCGCAGCCCTCGACGCCCTGGAGACGGTCGAGGGTGAACACCAGCAGGGGCGAGGCCGGGAAGCCGCCCTCGGCGAGGCGCAGGGCGGGGGCGAGGACGTCGGCCAGGGGCAGGCGGCCGTGGCGCTCGTGGAGGGCACACCAGCCGTCGACGCACCCGGGCACGGTGGCCGACCGCACGTCGCCGGTGAAGGGCATCACGGTGTGGCCCTCGGCCCGCAGCCGGCCGGCGTCGGCCCCGGCCCCGGCCCGCCCGGCGGCGTCGAGCACGTCGGGCGGCCCCGCCCGGTGGTGGACCAGGGCGAAGAGGTCACCGCCCATGCCGCACATGTGCGGGGTGGTGACGGCGAGGACGGCGCTGGCCGCGATGGCCCCGTCGGCGGCCGAGCCACCCTGGGCCAGGACCTGCACCCCGGCCGAGGACGCCAGGTGGTCGACCGAGCACACCATCCCCCCGGGGCCGTAGGTCGTCGGCCAACGCCGCGTGGTCGGGGGGATCGCCATGGCCCGACGCTACCGACGGATGTCGTGCTCGGTTCTGATCAGCGATCGTGGCGTCGGCGCAACGCCGGATGATCAGAACGGGGATCGTCGCTAGCCTGGGTGGGGTGCCGCCCCGTGCCGCTCCTGACGAACCCGGCAGTCCGCAGCCGGACGCCCGCCCCCGTGGCGGCGCCCGGCGCCTCTCCTCCCCGGGGGTGATCCCCCGTGTCTGACGTCTGGCCCGAGCTCGGGCTGGTCCTGGTCCTCGTCGTCCTCAACGCCGCCTTCGCCGGCAGCGAGATGGCGCTGGTGTCGCTGCGGGAGTCGCAGCTCCAGCAGCTCGAGACGAGAGGGCACCGGGGCCGGGCGCTGGTGGCGCTGGCCCGCGACCCCAACCGCTTCCTCGCCACGATCCAGATCGGCATCACGCTGGCCGGGTTCCTGGCCTCGGCCGCCGCCGCCGTCTCGCTGGCCGAGCCGCTGGAGGAGCCCCTGGGCGTCCTGGGCGGGGCCGCCCGGCTGGTGTCGATCGTCGTCGTGACCCTGCTGCTGTCGTACGTCACCCTCGTGTTCGGCGAGCTGGCGCCGAAGCGGATCGCCATGCAGCGGGCCGAGGGCTGGGGTCTCCACGCCGCCCGCCCCCTGAGCGTCGTCGCCACCGTCACCCGGCCGGCGGTGTGGGTGCTCAGCCGGTCGACCGACCTGGCCGTCCGTCTGCTGGGCGGCGATCCCGATCTCCACGGCGACCCAGTTACGGAGGACGAGCTGCGTGACATGGTCGCCTCCCAGCCCGGCCTCACCGAGCAGCACCGCACGATCCTCGCCGGTGCCTTCGAGATCGCCGGCCGCACGCTGCTCGAGATCGTGCAACCCCGCGGCGACGTGTTCGTGCTCCCGCCCGAGATGCCCTGCGACGACGGCCTGCTCGCCCTGGTCGGCTCCCGCCACACCCGTGCGCCCGTGGCCCGCGACGGCAACCTCGACGAGTTCCTGGGGATCGTGCACCTGCGCGACCTGGTCGACTCCGGCGTCGCCACCGTGGGCGAGCTCATCCAGCCGGCCTCGGCCCTTCCCGAGACGGCCAAGGTGCTCGACGCCCTGCGCACCATGCAGGCCGGTCGCCACCAGATGGCCATCGTCGTCAACGAGCACGGCGGCACCGAGGGCATCGTCACCGTCGAGGATCTGCTCGAGGAGCTGGTGGGCGAGATCTACGACGAGACCGACCAGGACGTCCTCGGCGTCCGCCACGAGCCCGACGGGGCCATGGTCCTGCCCGGGCGGTTCCCGGTCCACGACCTCGTGGACATCGACGTGGTGCTGCCGGGCGGGCCCTACGCCACCGTGGCCGGGCTGGTGCTCGATCGGCTGGGCTTCATCCCCGAGCAGCCCGGTGACTCGGTGGTCGTCGACGGCTGGCGGCTGGACGTCGTGGCGGTCGACGGCCGGGCCATCACCCAGGTCCGGCTCCGGGCCACCGGTACGTCACGCCGGTGAGGCCTTGGGAGACGTCCCACAGCCGGGACGCGTCGGGCTCGGAGTGCGAGCGCTTGGTGCTGTCGACCCGGGTGGGCCCGCCGTGCAGCTCGAACAGGCCGGCGGGGCCGAAGTACTCGCCGCCCCGGACGTCGGCCATGGTGGCGGCGTAGAGCTGGGGCAGGGCGCCGGCGGCTGCCGGCTGGGCCATCACCCGGTTGCCCAGGTCCATGACCCGGACGCCCAGCTGGCTGCCGCTCATCTCCGGCGCCGCCGCCTGGAGGTGGGTCGAGGCGTAGCCGGGGTGGGCGGCCACCGAGGTCAGCGTCGTCTTGGCCGCCCGGGCCCGCCGGTCGAGCTCGTAGGCGAACAGCAGGTTGGCCAGCTTCGACTGCGAGTAGGCCCTCCAGCGCTGGTACCGCTTCTCCCCCTGGAGGTCGTCCCAACGCATCCGACCGGGCTTGTGGGCGCCCGACGAGGTCGTCACGACGCGGCCGGCGTCGGCCGCCAGCAGCACTGGCAGGAGCAGGCCGGTGAGGGCGAAGTGGCCCAGGTGGTTGGTGCCGAGCTGCATCTCGAAGCCGTCGGCGGTCTGGGCGTGGGGCAGGGCCATGACGCCGGCGTTGTTCATGAGCACGTCGAGCTGCGGGGCTCGCTCGGCGATGGCCGCTGCCGCGCCGCGCACCGACGAGAGGTCGGCCAGGTCGAGGGCGACCACCTCGGGCTCGGGGCCGGTGGCGACCGTGGCGACGTCGGCCCGCGCCGTCTCGGCCTTCTCGGCGTTGCGGGCCGCCATCAGCACCCGGGCGCCGGACCGGGCCAGGGCGGTGGCCGACTCCAACCCGAGCCCGCTCGTCGCCCCCGTCACCACGATGGTGCGCCCCTCCTGCGAGGGGATGTCGTCGGCGGTCCACGAGGCGGTCATGGCGCCAGCGTCCCACCGCTCCCGCCCCCCTGCGAACCGGCG